>NZ_JBHIPR010000014.1:0-307 GCF_042196145.1 Bartonella sp. AP258QHHD | reverse complement strand
GGTAATTCTCATAATGATGTTGGTTCTGCTTTTAATGCTGTTGATACTTCTATCACGAATATCCAAAATCAGATTGCGAATGCGACAAAAAATAGTCTCGTTAAGCAGGAAGGAGATGCAGGTACTATTACCATTGGTGTGACAACGGGGGGTACAGAAATTAATGTTGCAAACAAATCTGGTGAAGCTCGTACAATTTCTGGTGTAAAAGCTGCAGAGCGAAATGATGAAGCTGTTAACAAAGCCCAGCTTGATAAAAGTATAGAGAAGATTTCTAATGATATTAATCTTACAAGTGCTGCTGCAG
>NZ_JBHIPR010000013.1:1333-5493 GCF_042196145.1 Bartonella sp. AP258QHHD | reverse complement strand
TTTTTTTGTTATTGTTAATGTTAATGTTAATGTACCCTCTTGAAGAATCTTCAAGACATCTTGAAGAATCTTGAAGACTTCTTAAAGAATCTTGAAGCTCTCTTGAAGATTCTTCGTGGTTTTTATGTTTTCTAGTATTGGCGGCTTTTGCTGCTCTTTCTGCAAACTTATTTAAAGTTTCGTCTGAATTTTTTAATTCTTCTTCAACATCTGAACACCACAAATGACCATCTTCTGAAAGAATAATGTGTCCAGATCTAAATAAGTAATCTAATGCCTTCTGAAATCTTTTTACTGAACAACACGTAAAATGAGATAATATTTGCGCATCATTTACAAGAGGCTCTCTAGTGCGCAACATTTGCAATCGCAATCGCATATAAACATTGCCTTCAATTGCGGGTAAACAAGCAAGATCAAGAAGCCACTTGTCTGCAAAAAGCCTCGTCCATGGTAATTTACTGGACATACCCCAATTCCCTTTCTTTAACTAAATATAAAATTGCTAAAGCATCTGCTTCGTTATCATCTTTCGGATTGTGCCCTTTTGCACGCACCGCCTTAATCATCTCTTCTTTCGACGCATTCCCCTTGCCTGTCGTCGCTTTCTTAATCGTACTTACTGGTATCCCCTCATACGGTATCTGATGCTGTTCACACCACGCCGTTAACGTTGCTAACAAACCACCGTAAACATGCGCTGCATCTGTACCTTTATGACGCCTCACCTCTTCAAAATACACCACGTCAATTTGACCTGCTGTCTGCTTTATTTCTGATAGCCATTGTTTAAAACGCAAGTAACGCATTCCACCGCCTTCAAAACGGCGTGATTGAAAATTCACGGTACCACTGAACATGTCACCACTTGCACCACGTATCGCCCACCCCGTTTTGGTACCTAGATCAAAACAAAGAATTGTATTATTCATCACGTTTATGAAGCTCTAAAGCCATATTCCGCACTCCCAATAATAACGGAGTCGCTCCCATATTCTACGGTGCCAAGGTAGAGATGCCATGTATTGTTGTGGTGTTAACATAGACAATTTATAAGTCGTATTGGAAATGTAATTAAAGTTTGGAACTAGGTGATCACCACGTAATCTGCCGCCACCAAAAACAGCCCCTAAACCACTAATCCAACAATTACCTTCGTGACTGAGGTTCTCTTCACTCTCTACCCAGCCACCTAAATCACCTTTCTTTACTTTGCCAAAGCTTCTCAATGCTCGTATTCGGTGTAACTTGAAAGGACCGAGATCAACTGTATCGTCTGTAAGTTCGTATTTCTTTTTACTACTATTAACTAAATCACAACCACTAATAAAACCTGTATCAATCCATGCATCACCACACACACGGGCATTTTCACAAATTATTGCTGTACCGTATACATGTGCATTACCAAAAACTTTAGCATCAAAATAAACAATGGCATTGCCATAAACATGAGCGTTATCATAAACGTTGGCATTACCAAAAACCTTGGCTCGACCGTAAACCCTAGCACTACCATAAACCTTTGCATCGTCCCCAACCCAACAGTCTCCCTCATGACTTAAATTGCTTTCATTTTCAATAAAGCCACCTAAGTCACCTGCGTACACATCTCTAAAATTTCTTAAAGCACGTATACGGTGAAGCGTAACTCCATTAACTTCGATTGTTTCATCAGTAGATTCATACTTCTTTTTAAGTATCATATCTTCCACCTCTATCTCCTCACTTACCCTTCTTCTTACTCTTCTTATTCTTATGAAGCGGCGCTTTTACTGCTTCATCACGCTGTTTAAGCTCTTGTGTTAGTCTTTCAACTTCCTCGTCGCGTTCTTTAATCTCTTGCTTCAGTTGTTTAATTTCCTCGTCGTCGCGTTCTTCAATCTCTTGCTTCAATTCTTTAATTTCCTCGTCGCGTGATTGAACATCTGCTTTTAGTGCCTGTATCTTTTCACTTTTCCGTGTAAAATCTTCTCGATACGCATCTATCTTTTGTTTTAGTTCTTTAATTTCCGTATCACGTGATTGAACATCTGCTTCGAGTGTCATTACAACTTCACTTACATTTCTGAACGCCTTTTCATGCTCTTCAGTCTTTTGTTTCAGTTGTTTAATTTCCTCGTCACGTTCTTCAATCTCTTGCTTCAGTTGTTTAATTTCTGCTTCAGACTTTCCTATATCCGCATCACATTCATAAATTATATTTCTATTCCCTAATATAAAATCAGTATTTACCTTTTTTACTCTTGCCATAAGATATTGAATCTCCTCTGAAAGAGCCTTAACCTGCGCGCGATAATACAAAGCAATACGAAACATCACTCCGCTTAAGAGCAAAACTGAAACCACTGCTATCCATAAAATTTCATTCGAACTCATCTTTATCTCCTTTAATTTTTATGAGGGCGGTCATCATGACCAATCTGTTGTGCTTCGCATTCCATTAAAAAAAGAATGCAACAAGCCGCATGTGCCAAGTGTGATAAATCACTCTCAGCATCCTTATGCTCTCCACCAAACCATGCTAATAAATGACGTAAAGCAGCACCGTGTAACCTGCTCCAGTGCATGCCATTACGCCAATTGTTTGCTCCGTACTTCTTTGCCCCAAACTCTAAAACTTTACCAATTTCAAGCAGTGCCAACGGCGGTATAAGCTCTACACGAGGCTTACCATCATCATTCTTATGCGCTTCATTTGCATTATGTGAACACATATAAACTCTGTCGCCACCATATTCTTCAGTGCCGCAAACATATGCATTTCCATAAATCTTGGCCTTACCATAAACCACGGCATGACCGAACACCTTAGCAGCATCACAAACCTTGGCATAACCACAAACCTTGGCGTTGCCATAAACCTTGGCGCTGCCATAAACATGGATATTATCGTAAACGTAAGCATTACCAAAAACCGCAGCTTCATCACAAACCTTGGCATTGCCAAATACATGCGCATTACCACAAACCTTGGCGTTGCCATAAATCGCAGCTGCTAAAAGAACATTGGCATTCTCATAAACACGGGCATTGTCATAAACATGAGAAAAACCAAGAACCTTGGCATTGCCAAAAACACGTGCATCACCATAAACCCATGCCCTATTCCCAACCCAACAATCACCTTCATGACTTAGGTTGTCTTCTTTCTCTATATAGCCTCCTAAATCACCTGCTTTAACATCACCAAAGTCTCTCAGTGCACGAATGCGGTGAAGTGTTCTGCCATCAAACTCAATTGTTTCATCAGTAAGTTCGTATTTCTTTTCTACAGCCATCATCACCTCCTTAAGGCTGCAAAGTCTCACGCGCGCTATCAACGCCGGAACTTTTTGCAAATGTAGTCATTGGGGGGTGTTGCTCTTGCATTAATCTCTGCAAGCGCTCGGGATAAAAAAAATCTTCTGGACGCAAATCTATCCCATGATCACGTGCGTAGGTTAATAACTGCGCTTGATAAATTGAAGGAAACAATCCATTAGAACCACCCTTCTCTTTAGAATAAGTGATACGATAAACAGCACCTTTACATTTCTTCAAAATACGCGAAACGTTAACAGCCCCCCCTAGATATTTTATTATAGTATACGCAGGTTCTTTTTTCATAAAGATAAAATTTCATATTTTATGAATTTTATCAAGATAAAATTTCATATTTTTTTTATTGATTTTTCATTTCATATGAAAGACTTTGTATTTTATGGAATCAGATCAGTTAAAGGTATGGCTTAATGCGCAATTAGCTAAAAATGGTCATGGTAGTAAGAAAATGCTAGCCAAGCATTTAGGAGTGTTACCATCTACCTTAACTAGTATGTTGCATGATTCAGGTACAAAAAGATCAATAAAAGCAAGTGAATTAATAGAAATTATTGATTTTTTTGGCGAAATCCCCCCTTTTCTAATCAAAGAATCTGAACAGTTTATTCAACTGTATTATCAAGCAAATCCCGAAGTTCAGAAAGCTGTTTTAACGATTCTTCAGAATTCTTGTTCTTCAGACAAAAAATAATAGCAGCCATCACTTTTTTATCTCCACAATTCCAAAGTTTTTCTAACATTAGTTTATCCATAATTAACCTACACTTTATTAAAATTTCATATTTTCTGAATTTTTATATTGACAATTTTCATAAATAATGAAATATAAGTTCCAT
>NZ_JBHIPR010000013.1:0-1055 GCF_042196145.1 Bartonella sp. AP258QHHD | reverse complement strand
TTTTTTTTTAGAAGAAATCGAACAGCAGCGATATGAAGATGAAACATACGGTACTTATGAACAGCAGCACCGTTTAACTCTTTCGGATGTCATTCCAAACTACCCACATTATACATACTACAGAGGGCGTTTTTAAAAGCGCCCCCCTCTTTCCTCTTATTAAATTATCGGATGGAGTAAACTTATGAATAATCCTATCACTATTACAAATAACACCATTAACGAAGAAAGCGTTCAGACAGTCAATGCTCGTGACTTGCACGCATTCTTAGAAGCAAAACGAGACTTTTCCAATTGGATTAAGGACCGTATTAGCAGATACAATTTTATAGAAGGACAAGACTTTGTAAAAACACAAGATTTGCGGTCACCAAATTTGGCGAGCGCAAAATCTAGATCTGTTATTGCAATTAATTATCATCTCACCTTGGAAATGGCAAAAGAACTTTCCATGGTAGAGCGTAATGAAAAAGGAAAACAAGCCCGTCAATATTTTATCGAATGCGAGCGGCGTGCAAAGCAAGTTGTTACACCACAAATCGATTACTCAAGTCCACAAGTAATGTTAGGTGTATTAACTCATCTAAAAAATGAAAATGAGCGTAAAGACATCATCATTGAAGATTTAAAACCAAAAGCAATGGCTCTGGAAAGCTTGCAACGCTCTGATGGGCTCTTCAGTCTTACTGAAGCCGCTAAAGTGCTCGAAATGCAACCAAAACAATTCATTCTCTTCCTACAGAAAAAAGGATGGGTGTATCGACGCACTTTCGGGGATCGCTTATTGCCTTATCAGGATAAAATCCAAAAAGGACTAATGGATTGCTCAACCCTCACTATTCAAACCGAAAATGGAACTGAAAAAGTCATTCCTTCAGCAAAAATCACAACAAAAGGCATGGGGGTGCTGTCTCAAGAGCTTAAAAGACAAAGCATGCATTAAGAGGCTATCATTATGGAAAAGAAATATGAACTTACTGATGAAACAATCGAAGTTGGGGGCAAAACTCTCCACCGCATTCGCGCATTACGAGACTTTGGAAACGTCGAGAAAG
>NZ_JBHIPR010000012.1:0-3360 GCF_042196145.1 Bartonella sp. AP258QHHD | reverse complement strand
GTAAAAAATGAAACAAACTCTAAAATTATTAAGCACTGTAACTTTGTTAATTATAACTGGATGTAATATCGATAAACCTCCTCCAGGAGAGGTGGCTACGTGGGAGAAAAATGGTGTTACTGATTTTACAGAGGTAGGAAAAGCCTTGTTAGAATGTGGTATGCCAACCCCTGATGATGTCGATCCAGAAAACAGAAAACTCAGCTACAATGCATGGGCAACTATTGATGCCTGTATGGTTCAATCAGGTTTTCGTGATAAAGTGGGGGGAGGGACTTGGTGTGAGAATCATAAAGCCGAAAACCTTCCCATTTGTCGTCCAGGTGCTGTGATCCCGAGGCCCAGTGTCAAGAAGCGCTTAAACAGCCCTTATTGTAAAAAATATAAAAATGCACCTGAATGCAAACCTTAAGTCTTGCTAGTGATGATCAACAATCCGCCATCCTTGCCTTCACTTGGAACGGCGGGATTGTTTTCTCAACCAATCATCTCAATATTGTTCACCGTTGTTTTAAGCAGCGATGACAGAAAATATCAACAAGCCTCCGAGCTGTTTTATAGTAAATAAATCCATTGAAAGAGGGGAAGAATGAAGAAAATCTTAAAACTATTGAGTTGCATAGCTCTCTTAAATACAGCTGGATGTGTTAACCAACCTCCTCCATCAACTTTAGCATTATGGGAAAAACCAGGTGTCGATAAAGCGATGATCCAACAATCCTTATCAAAATGTGGTTGGAAACCGGTTTATGCTTCTTCTAGTGATATGAATTCGTATGCGAGTGAATTTGCCTCAGTTTATGAGTGCATGAAAAAAGCAGGTTTCCGATATAAACTGCAAGATTCAAAAGGGATCTATTTTACACAACCTCCCAAAAGTGGCTCATTCCTAAGCAATTTAATGATAGCAGGATATCAGCAATTTATGGACAATGACACCTTTGGTGTGACCAACAAAACGAAACAGGAACGGGCTTTACTAACGCATTTTGAGGATGAAAGAAAACGTCAGCAAAAGCAAAAAGCTTTACAAAAGCGATCACCAAAGCGTCCTCCCCATCGTTAAAAGGTCGTTGGATAAAATCACGAATGAAGTAGGGGATCAAAGCCGTCTCCTTCTTTATTCAAGCGGGTGGCACTTTAAATAAGGCAGCATTCATGGTGTTGGCGCTGATATTATCGCTGGTACCAATCCAATCTATGTGCTGGAAAATGATGCACAGAGCGGAAAGATCACCATGGAAGCAGGTAAAGATATCATCTTTGAAAGTGCACAAAACACGCAAAGCACACAAAACAGCAGTGAAAGTGCTTCAATGAGTGTTGGCACCGGTTATGGCACGGGTGGCGCAGGGGCAACGGGCAGTGCTGCTTTTAGTCAAGGGGAAGGTTCCAGTGAGGAAGTTCAACACAAAAACAGCCATATTATAGGCACCGGCACTGTTCATACCACGAGTGGGGCAAACTACCACATTGGCAGGCGCCGTGGTTTCTGGAGAGCGTGTAGAAATGGAAGTAGGGGGTGATTTTTCCATTACCAGCCGCAGTGATACGGGACAAACTTCCAGTAAGCAAAACTCTGTTTCTGTTGGGTTTGGTGCTGGACAAACGGGTGGTGGGGGGGCCATGAGCGCCTCTTTCCAAAAGGATAAATCCTCCAGCGATTATCATAGTGTTGTGGAGCAATCAGGCATCAAAGCGGGTGATGGCGGCTTTAATATCATAGTTAAAGACAAAACAACGCTGACCGGAGGCATCATTGCCAGCACCGCGCCGGCAGATAAAAACAGCCTGACCACAGGAAGCATTAGCACCAGTGATATCAGCAACAGTGCGCATGCTAAAGCCAGCAGCCATGGGTTTAGCATTTCTGGGAATGACACGATAAAAAACATTGCCAAGAATGTTTTAAATCACGGCAAAGCCAAGGATGCAGCAGAAGGGGAAACCAAATCTGCTATCAGCGATGGGACTATCATCCTTACTGATACAACTGGACAGAGGGCGATGGGGCAAGATGCTGGACAAATCATTGGCTCTCTCAACCGCAACACCGCAGCAGCACACCAGGCAGTAGGACAGCTAGATGTCGCACCGCTTGAGGATATATTGCGTAATCGTTTAGGTATGAGAAATAAATGGGTAGATGAATGGTTTGATATATGGGATGGGGTTCGTAAAATGGCATTTTATGTTGACCATCCAGTGGGTGAGGTTGCGCATGATGAAAATGGCAATGTCCTCTATTTAACCGATGAAAATGGAAAACCTATAAAAGGCAGTGATGGAAAATATATCACTCTGTATCACTTTTTAAAGCCAGAGAAAGAAAAGCATTTACAAAAAGGCCCTAATGGTGCTGTTTATATGTTCTACAATGGCATTTTTAATTCACCAGATGATGCTGCGGGTAATGCTGTCCAATTGGCTGTTAATAAAAATGGTCCCCTTTATTTTACATACTTTCCCCAAGCTGATGATGTGCTGGTAGAATTAGGGGTAGCATATTATCAAAAGTTTTGGGAGGGTAGCACTTGGGGATTGAGTAATTCGACCAAGAAGTTCCAAGATTTTATCTATCGTTATGGCAATGACAATGCTATTGTTAGTGGGCATAGCCGGGGTACCTTAACAATACGCAATGGAGCAAATGACTTGCAAGAACATGGTATCCACAGTGTAGCCAAGAAAACAGACTTCTATCTTGTTGGAGCGGCTGCTCACATGCAATCGATGGCCAATACAGTAGATTATCTAAGCGATGGCGAAAAAAATTATATCTACATACAAGGTCATATGTTAGACCCCATTAGTACAGTGATTGGTTACAATTGGCCTACGGCTTATAAGGCACCTTTAAATCTAGATTTTTCACTTTTGGAGAAAGGTATAAAAAATCCTTTTTATATGATGATATTTGCAGCAAACAGTTTATTTACTATAGCAACTAATCCTCTCAGAGAGATGGGGAGAGCGGTCTTGGGCCTTAACCCGAGCCCCCATAATTGTTATGCTGATGCGAGTGATGCGTGTAGATGGAATTACGGTTCATTTGGTTTTAACAAACTTTATTCAACGAGAACAGGGAACAAAAAATGAAAATGTTGTTTAATTTATTAAGCCTGCTCATTTTGTTAACGGTTACTGGATGTGACATTGAAAACATTGACAAACCTGCTCCAGGATACGTGAGTATGTGGGAGAAGTCAGGTGCGGATTCTACTGAGGTAGGAAAAGCCTTATTAGAATGTGGAATGCCGAGTCTTATCGATCCTGATTCAGAAAACAGAAATTTAAGCAACAATGCAATAGCAACAATTCATGCTTGTATGGTTCAATCAGGTTTCCGCTATAAAGATG
>NZ_JBHIPR010000011.1:7500-13294 GCF_042196145.1 Bartonella sp. AP258QHHD | reverse complement strand
TATATATATATGCCATTACAGCATAACAAATATGCGACTCTTGCTCTATTTTTTCCATTTAAGCCAAACGAATTTCGCAAAAAAATATTTCTCTACGATCAACAACTTTTCTCAATGTGGAAAACATATCAATCTTACATCTCATGTAAGAGGGAGCATTATGCGGTTAACATTTCATCCACACACAATATGAGAGAATAAGTTGAATTCTCTGATACAAAGGGAATACCAACCTACCAAATTATCTATTCTCAACAAAGCAACACTCTCACCACTTCAATACCAGTATTTTAGTTTGAGGATACGAACAAAATTTACATTCTAGATTAAATGTATCAAATAAATAATGAACATAAAATCTATGAATAAACAATGGTTTAACTGTACATGCTTCAAACAAAGAACAAAATTCTATAATCATGCGTTATTAAATTTTTTTTTGTAAATATTTTATACAGATATCAAAAATCGTACCATTGCTTTCAATACAAGAAACCGACATAAAAAGTTTCATATTGAATGACCAAAATAGTCTTTTACAAATTGCGATATTAGAGCAAAAACTTCATTGGCTAATTATATGAAAAAATAAAATAGAAAATGCATTTTAATAAATATAAAAGCAAATTGTTTTATAAAAGAATATGACAAAAACTGATAAATCAACTTATGATCATGTATTTATGATTCAGATATTGAGTTCAATTTTGCACAATCATTTGAAAAAAACGATAAGATTAAAGTTTATGCGAAACTGCCTAAATGGTTTAAAATTGATACATCTCTTGGATCATATACTCCCGATTGGACTGTATTATTCGAGCAAAATGGGCAAGAAAAACTGTATTTTGTTGTGGAAAGCAAAAGAAGTATTTTCGAAGACATGTTGCGCGTTCTGGAAAAAGCAAAAATCCATTGCGGTCATGAACATTTCAAAGCTTTGGGAGAAAATACCCAATATATTGTTTCTGATAATTATCAAACTTTTATCGATCAAGCACTTCAAAAAGATACCATAACAACTTGAAAAAATGTTTTGGCTATGGAAACAACCCTCCCCTATTGTTTATAAAATGCACCTTTTTCCTACTCTATAATTTACAAGCCCTTCCTTATAACCGATTTTAATTTTTATTAAACAATCAAGAGATTGTTGAACATTTTCCAGAAAAGGCTGCACATTTAAGAAAAGAAAATTATAAGCTATTGAGAATACATTTGACACCCAAACAATCATTTAAGCATAAAAAATGATCTATAAACAAACATTGGATTTTTAAGTCAATAATTTGATTTATAAAGATTTTAACATTTTCCATGTTAAATAATAAATGCAAATGGAGCAGGCATGCACGTCTCGTGTAGGTTCTGCTTTTGCTCTCATACAGAGTGAATTGACAGTAAACAGACTCCTCGATAAACTCATTAAGATCAACTTAACCGATGGTTTTATTTTGGAGGAAGAGGGATTGTATACAAGGGGACCATCAGCGCTCCCAATCACATTTATCCCAATATCAAAACCACAGCCATCACAAACACATGTTAATTTTTAAAAGTCTGGGAATGGGGCGGGGACAATATTTTAAAGAATATCAACAGGGGGCATAATAATGCAAAAGAGAGATTCCTATACAAAAACAGAAAGGTATGTCATATATACCGTCATTATTTCCAGCATACTTCCTCTGCTGGACGGGAGCATTGTCAATGTCATCCTTCCTAACCTTGCGCATTATTTTTCAGTCGGAGAAAATAATATACAATGGGTTATAACATCCTATTTTCTCGCCACCGTTCCAGGGCTGCTAATGGCCGCTTTTGTGCAAGGAAGAATAGGTATCAAAAGCACTTGGCTTCTTGCAAGCTTCATTTTTATGCTTGGATCACTGGGGGTAGGATTAAGCTATAATTTTCCAACTATTATATCTGCCCGTATCGTTCAAGGTTTTGGGACCGGTCTTTTGCTGCCCCTTAGCCAAACCATCATTGCCTTACAATTTGGACAGACACGAGTGCGCCAAGCCATGGGCACCATAGCCGTACCAACAGTTTTCGCTCCTGCCTTTGGTCCGCTGGTAGGCGCCTCGCTTGCTCAGTATGTGTCTTGGCGTTTGTTATTTTTTATCAATATTCCGCTTATTTTATTGGCACTCACTCTTGGAGCTAAACATTTAAAGAGCAACGAAACAACAAAAACAAAATTTAACTTATTTGCTTTTTTAGCGTTTTCCATCTCCCTTCTTTCGTTTTTTTATCTCACAGAAGCCAGAAATATCAATAACCACAACACCCTCTTTATCCTAGCGCTTATAGCCGTGATATCTCTCATATTATTCATTGTTTCTAATCAGAAAGCAAAAAACAAATTAATCGTCTTTAGCGGATTTCAAAATGCGCGCTATACATTGCTCATGATCATGGGGCTCGTTGCTTCATTTCTTTTTTATAGCTTCCTCGTTTATTTCCCACTAGCCGTTGCCATGGGAGGAAACTATGAAAAGAGCCTTCTCATCATCGGTGCCCTCCTTGCTCTGCAAGGAGTGGGTGCGTGGATTGGCAGGAAATTTATTTACCAAAAATGGAAAGAAAAATCTCCCTTTTTCATGATAGGAATTGGTTTAGTGATATCAAGCTTTGGGTTATTATGCTTCGGCTATAATATAAGCATGGATGGACTGGGATTCTTGCTAAGAGGCATAGGACTTGGCATCACCACCATTGTCTGCCTTTCCGCCCCCATCCAATATGTCAACAGTTTATACGTCAAAGATACAGCCGTTATCACACGCATATTACAGCAAATAGGTGGTGCCTTAGGGGGTATATTCGCTGGCTTTTTGATCCATTCTCAGACAGAAGAATACCTGTCCTTAAACCAAACATATATCGTATTCTTCATATTCTCTATCGCTGCATTTTTACTGTTTTGCCTAGCCCTCCTCTTATCGCGTAAAGAGAAGAATTTTGATTTATGATATGCTTTATTTGAACTCCCTATCCATAACATTGGCAATGGCATATAAAATCATACAGCATTTACCACTTTTCGAGAAACCAACACACTGAGACCTTGACCACAGCCTTCATCATTTTTATGAAAAAACACTAAACCGATAAGCTCCTTAAGCTCTAAAATTGATCACCTCCAGCAACGTACGGTGTTTGTAATTTTATGATACCTCTGTGCTTTTAAATCCCTCTAAAAACCTCTTGAAATATGGGATTTTCTGATCAGACCTTTGCAAAGATCCACGAAATTAAGCACGCATTTCAATGCGGAATAGTCCCATAAATGCGCTAACAGACGCCCTACCGACCCAGCATAGAATATAGAACCCGCCCCCGCGCACGCCCCTATAAATGCTAATCATCTTTTACCACACACCGCGATGTGAAAAATCGCACTGTATTGCAAACTTGATAATGTTATTCGCCCCTTTTCAAAGTCATTGAATCACTATGCTTCCGTAACCGCAATAGGTTCAAATGAAACTGAAGCGACAAAAACAGCTGGTAAAGCAGCATCTTCTCTCCATTTCATTGTTAACTGTCATAACAAATCTCCCCCGCTTTAATAAAAAAGCCCTCTCTCATTGAGAAAGAAATTTTAAAAACATTGAAAATCATGAAGCACGATGACAGACAGCAAACCATCTCTAAAAAGACTGTTTCTTGATTTTCACAGCGTACTCTTAGATTTCTCTAACATTTTCCTGCCTTTAAATTTTCCTTATAAGTTTTACGGACAAAAGAAGCTTTTCAGAACTCTTTTACACATAACTTCATTGCTTCAAGCTCCCTTACAGACACGATAAACGTTTATATTTTCATCTCTACCAAATACGCGAGATTAACAGCGGATATCATGAAAACAGTCTTTTTATAGAAAACAGTAAGCTTTAACGGAATAAACGAGATTTTAAACTAGCCTCCCGCATTACTCTATACCGGTTATGCAAATAAAGAGCGCCATCTACTTTTTCTGACAAGCAAAGAACACACACAACATTTAGTAACATGCCATTATTGAAATTCTTGTCACAAAACCTTCCTTTCAGGGATTATGCGCATTGCCTGCTTCCTTCTCTCCAATAAACAATCTGCCAATAAAGAATGCTATTGCAGTTACGATAATACAAAATTATACTTCTGTTCTCATTCTATATTTTTCCAATTATCACGCATTATTCACCCCCTTCACTGCTTCACTGTTATAACAATGAAAGGAGAAAAAAATTAAAACACAATATGGCATTTCTCTTTCACAAATCTTATATAAGCCACAAAATTGTTGCGCGACTTTCTAAGCAAGGTCAGGCAATAAAATCATATTCTAAAAACCACTCAACATACCACTTTTTGATATTACAAAGATACAAAATGCAATTATCGTCTCCGCAAACAATATCTCAGAAAAACAAAATCCCTCCTGCAACAATTAGGGCACTCTCTCAAATATTACCAAAGTACTATTGGCCAGAGAATTTGGATGCCTTATTCTTTTATACACCATCTGCTCCTCATGAGTACCTAAGTGATGATAAAGAAGTCACGATTAAGAAACGACTAGATACAATCAATGTAAAATGCAATGAACCGCTTGAAGTCCTTGGTCCCCTGCTTGGTGATTTTTTGGACAGCGAGTTTCATAAGTTAGTCGGATTCATATTTCAAGACATACCAGAAGACCAAATGCTACAAGAGCTTAAAGAAGATCAACGTAAAATTTTAGAAACGTTAAAGAAAGATGGATTAGAATATCAGCGTGGAGGATATATTATCAAGAATGAGGTGACCTTCACACAAGAATTGCAAAAAGCTGGTCTCCTCTCGATGGAAGAGCTACAAAAACGTATTGCAGAGAAAGAACTTTCAGCAGTAGAAATCGAAATAAATAGAGCATTAGAAAATATAGAAAAAGATCCAAGGGAGGCAGTTCTATTTGCAGCAAATCTGTTGGAAGCCTCTTGCAAAGCTTATCTCGACCACCATTCTATCCCATATGCAGAAAACGCCCGTAATAATCTGCCCGCTTTATGGGAAGAAGTCGTTAAGAAAGCTAAGATCCATCCCGAAGATATGAAGCAAGAAAACTTAAAAAATCAAGATCTAGATGAAAATGACTTAAAAATGATCGCATCCGGTCTGTATCAAATTGTGCGCGGTACTATAAAGTTAAGAAACAAGAAAGGTGCAGCGCACGGCCGCTCAGAAAAGGATTTTGAACTAATCAATCTCAAGCCTCGCCATGCGCGTTTAACTTTTAATGCCGCCCATTCCCTCTCAATTTATATTTTAGAGCTCATGGATCAGCCATAATAAAAAACATATCACGACTACCAGCATTTTCTCGTGCCATTTTTAATGCCTAAAAAGCATTAAAGGGGAGTGGCTGCTTCTACCCTACAAAACCAAATATTTCTATAGCATGACAGAATGAGTAATCACACCACCCTATAGTTCTCCTTTTCCCCGCGTTTCTAGGCTCCGCTTCTAAAGTCAGTGGCAATTTCTGTAAATGCAAAAGCCGCCCTTAAGGATGGCGAATGAGGATGGTGCAAAAGTATTGCCTTGATTATTTTTTTAAGAACAAACTAGCTGGTGTACTATTTTTGGAAAGCTCTCGTGCAGAAATATTATGATGGAGAAGCTAGTCATTATGATAAAAACACAAGTCTTAACTCCGTAAAGAGAGAAAATCTGAGCTTAGATTTAATTCCTACAAAGCCTTTATGCGCGTAAATTACGTACCTATACGTTCTTCCCCTACCCTACTTAATTTTATAATAAG
>NZ_JBHIPR010000010.1:0-3061 GCF_042196145.1 Bartonella sp. AP258QHHD | reverse complement strand
TGAGACATTGAATTATGCTATTCAGGATGTTCGGAAAGAAGCAAGACAAGCTGCTGCTATTGGTCTAGCGGTGTCCAACTTGCGTTACAATGATGCACCAGGAAAGTTAAGTGTTGCACTTGGTAGTGGTATATGGCTTAATCAGTCCGCATTTGCTCTTGGTGCTGGTTATACATCTGAAGATGGAAATATTCGCTCTAGTCTATCTGTGACAAGTGCCGGAGGGCGCTGGGGTGTAGGTGTAGGATTAAGCTTAACTCTAAATTAATAAAATTTACTACGATTATTTTCAAAAACGCTCCTGTCTATACAAGACAGGGGCGAAAAGAGTTACACGATTAAAAGAACGACTCCCATAAATAACAATGCCAGCATTAATGTTGAAAATAAAAAAAGAGAAAATGTCTGAAGAGTGGTGTGTTTTACGCAAATTTGACAGAAGTCGTGGAGGGGGCTAGTTGGTTGTTACATGACAGTAAGCAGCGGATTAAGAAAGTTTTTGATGATACGAAAAAATATGTAGATAAATATTTTTCTGAATCCAAGGATAATGCGATGAGTAATGGTGTTAACGAATCGAAATCCTCCACCGATATGAAATTTGAAATGTTTAGTTATGCTATTGAAGATGTTCGGAAAGAAGCAAGACAAGCAGCGGCTGTTGGTTTGGCAGTGGTAGGTTTGCGTTATAACGATACACTAGGAAAGTTGATTGTTTCATTTGATAGCGGCGCATGGCGTGGACAATTCGCATTTGCTCTTGGTGCTGGTTATATATCAGAGGATGGCTTCATTTGCTCTAATATATCCGCAACGAGTTCTGCGGAGATTAGAGAAGAGATGTTGGCTTAAGATTAAAGCTGCGTTGATGATAGCAAGGGATTCTTTTAACAACATTTATTCTTATTTTATTAAATGAGGGTGAATATTTTTTTGTAGATACACAGTATTTATCTAGAGATAAGCATAATATTTGATGAGGCTATAAACTGTGAGGTTTTATAGAAGATTTTCTATATTTTGTTGAAAAAAGATCACAGTAGAATCCATATTGCTAAAAAGTTATATTTTTATGTNGACAGTATTTATCTAGAGATAAGCATAATATTTGATGAGGCTATAAACTGTGAGGTTTTATAGAAGATTTTTCTATATTTTGTTGAAAAAAGATCACAGTAGAATCCATATTGCTAAAAAGTTATATTTTTATGTTGCTATTTTCTTGAACAGCCTATAGCTGTATGAAAATGTATATTAGTAAGACTCATTTTGATAAAATAATTCAAAGGGGGGATAAGTAGTGCGTAAAGATAAAAGGTACATCACAGGACCACGCATATATCATTATATGATATATTAAAAAGAAAAAATCCAACTAAAAAGCCAGTTATCCAAGGAAAACTATATTCCGGACATATTACAATTTCTTTTTACTTTACTTATTATTAATAAAACTATGCTTTCTAATAAAAATAAAGTCTATAGTTAAGAAAATACATACTAAAACCTAGTACGAAGGATTTTATAGTAATCACTACCAAGTAAAAAGTAATATCAAATATACAAGGCCTCTTTTTTAGTTAGGAAAAAACAGCACACTAAAACCCTTAGACTCTAAATGTGTTATCTTTATGTCCACAAAACATAATCAAAAAGACAAGCATTTAGATCTCAATACAGAGAGCACAAACAAAACAAGACTAAAGACTCAAAACGTTCACACTCTAAGCAATGATCGTCTACTCTGAATTCCAAAGACATCAATAATGCTAAAATGTGTCTTTTTTATGTTTTGGAGGTGTTTCTAAGTTTTTTCATTGGAGAGTTTGTTATGAAAAAATTATATGCCCCACAAGCAGCGAGTGAATTAAAACGTTCTCGTTTTTCTTTTGTTAAAGTTCTTTCGTTGGCTACAGCGGCTACATTCTTATCGAATGTTACGCCTGTTTTTTCAGCAAATCCTGATTTTAGAAACACATTTCTTGAAGGTGTAAAAAGTACCGGCGTGTCTTATCCACAAAGCCTTCTCTCTGTTGCTGGTTTGAATGCTTCTGATGATTATGCAAATTTTTTAACCAAAACCCTTTCTGGTAAGAGTGATAAGCGTCCTGTCGTAAATGTTTTGACAGAAGGTAGCCGTTTTGCGCGAGTTGGAAATGTTGGTGATAAGAAAGCGCCACAGCTTACAAGAATAGCGGTTAACGATAAAAGCATGAGTGCGGATAATATTGCTGTGCGAAAATTGCCAAAAACATTTGTTAAAAAAGGGTGGATGCTGCCTGTTGAGGACGATAATAGTGATGATATTTTGCTGTCTGGCGTTAATAGTTTAGCAAGGAGGGTGAGTACGTATGCAACTAATGATGATATAAAAATAGGAAAAAATCAGAATGCGAATGCCATTAATATTATTGCTATTGGTAACGGCATACAGACATATTCACAAAGTAATCTGTTTGAAGGTGTTACTATTGTTGGCAACGGCACGAAAGACTACGCTTCTGCTGCCACCATTGTTGGTGCATGGGCAGAAGTGAAAGAATCGGGCGGTGTTGCGCTAGGTTACAATTCTGTCGCCGATAGGGCTAGAGGTGTTTTTGGCTATTCTCCTAATAAGAAAGCGAATGCAACAGGTACTGAAGTTCAATGGAAGAGTGTTTATGGTGCCATGAGTGTTGGTAATCTCAGCGAGAAGGGAACGCGACAAATTATAGGGGTAGCAGCTGGTTCTGAACTGACTGATGCAGTAAATGTTGCGCAGATAAAGTCATTACAAAATTACGTAGATAAAGGTTGGCAGCTGTCTGTTGGTGGTGCAGATGCTACAACTATCGGTATAGAGAGCAAGATCGATTTATCAGCGGCAAGTGAAAATCTTCAAATTAGCAAAGGCAAAGATAATAATAATATAAAATTTGATCTAGCTAAGGAAATCGCAGTCAATAAAGTAAATGCAGGAAGCAGTACCTTAGATGCAACAGGCTTAGTGATTACAGGTGGACCGAAAATAATCATTTCTGGGATAGATGCTGGGGGTAAAAAGATTACAGGAGTGTCTGAT
>NZ_JBHIPR010000009.1:0-3536 GCF_042196145.1 Bartonella sp. AP258QHHD | reverse complement strand
ACAACTAATAAGATTTCATCAGAATTTATAAGAATTGGCTTATCCATAATTTTTCCTCCCTAACGCCTCTTGGCGATTGTTTGTGCGTGGTTTATGGAATATATATAATACGCATAATGCATACTTGTCAACAATAAAATATGCGTTATGTGTATTTTATTTTTAACGGTATAAAAATCTTGTAAGAAGATTTTTTCTAAATGACGATTCTCATGAAAGGGGAAGGTGAATGGTTATGAAAACAATAAAAAGTGATATAGAATTAGATAACAAAATAATGCATCTGGTTTCTACATTTAGTAATGAAAGAAAAAAAGCTTTTATTTTTTTTCTTCTGCATGCAGGCGATTTAAAAGGTGAAGAATTGTTTCTTTATCTGGTTGAGTTGTTTTTTGCAGTAGATTAATAATTTGCTCATCAACAGTTTGTTTTGTGGCAGGAATTGGAAAGGAGGGGCCTTCTCCCTCTCCAGTTAATAACCATCCTTCACTAATTCTAAATGCTTTTGCATATTTCGCAGATGCCCGTGATATTCCTCTTAATCCTTGTTCGTGCTGTATATAGCTAGAGTAGTTCCAGCCAAAATATCTAGCTGCTTCTTTAGCACTTCTAAAACCACGCGCTAAACGCGCTTTTATTAATCTAGCAGATTGGTCTATCGTGTTACTAAGCATTTTTATCTCCTTAATATATTCATATTGCATATAATTGGTATGCATTTCGACTTGACTTTTAAGTACTCATAATGCATATTATTTTTTATGGGAAAAATAGCAGTAAAACAGTTACGTAAAAATCTGAATTTAACTCTGAAAGAAATGGCAGTACGGTTAGGCGTCAACAAGTCAACAGTATGGCGTTGGGAAAAATATGGTGTTCCTTCAAGAGGAGCCGTTGCATATCTTCTCGAAGCGTTATGGAATGAACAATCTCCTCCAACGCCTTCTTTTGTCAAGGGTTCCACTGTTTGCATGAAGCCATGTGAACAAAATGAAATGTTGCAATCTCAATATGAAGAAAGAAAATAAAAATGGACAATTTCGCAGCGATGATTGTGCTTTTTATAGTCAATGTAATCATGTTTTTTGCTGGCTTTTACTTTTATAAAATGACGGAAACGCATGAAAAAGAGACAGATAAAATAATGGAAAACATAATACGTAAACAAAAAGATTTAATTCAAACACAAAAAGATTTAATGGAAAAAATTAACCGCTTTTAAGACTACTCTCCTCGAGTGGCAGTAAAAAGCTGGGCCAAAAAGTAGTTTCAAGTATTTCTTCTGCATGATTTGATGAAGTGTGTTCAATGATAAAAATTGGTGTGCTTACGATATCTGGTTTTAGGTGGCGAACTGTGAAAGAAAATTCTGTTTCTTCAGATGCATCTAAATTAAAAAAATCGAAGATCTCCTGTGTTTTTAAATCTGCTACAAAAAGACTTTTTAAGGGTATATACTTTTCATTTTCTGGTTCTAAATGCATTGGATATCTTCCCAAAAGAGCACCTTTATCAAACGCAAATGGGTTTTCGTTATATAACCGAAAATTATTTATTCTCATTGTTTGCTCTGTAGGATTTTTTATGATGCCATTTACCTCTATGAAGAAGTCTTTGTCATATTTGTATGCTGTTGACTCTTTCATAGTAACCTTCAACTTTGGACCTAAGTCTCGTATTTGTTTTTCTGCCCATAAAATGGAGACGTGCTCTTTTGCGGCTTCAGCTTGTTTTTTTAGCTGTTCTAATTGCCTTTCTATATTGTCTAAATCTTTTTGGCGGACTTTGTCTGCTTCTTTACGGTTTTTATTTCTTAAAATAAGAGCCACTAAAAGAGATGCAATAAATGACAAAAAACCTGTAAGAAATATCTTTATCCATTCTTGCATCATAACTCTCCCCACTTTTTTAGAATCGTTGAAAGGGTACTTTTTTACAAATTTTTTTCAAGACAGGCAATCACAACACGCTTTGTCATGATGCACGCATAAACACACAACAATCTTAAGGGGGGATTATGATCACTAATTTATATTTAATGAAAGAAGGGGGCGCGCATGTCTAATGGTATGCCATGGATAAGATTCCATTTGTATGACTGGATAAGTGGTACAGATGGAATGACGTTAGAGCAAAGGGGCGCTTATATGACGCTTCTCGTTCGCATGTACGATAAAAAAGCACCAATTAAAGAAGATTTTGAAACGCTTGCACGTGCTTGCAATTGTTCGCAGAAAAAATTTGCAGCTATTGTCGAATACTTAATGAGGAATGATAAACTTGTTGAGACAGATAATGGATTGTGGAATACGCGCGTTGAAGAAGAGCTGAACGATTTTGCTGATAAAAAAGAGCACATATCGCAAGTTCGTAGTGAGGCTGGTAAAAAAGGTGCACAAGCAAAAAATAATACAAAACAACATGTTAATAATTTTGCTGAAGCAAATGACAAGCAAAACGTTTTTTTGCTGAAGCAAACGCTAAGCAAAATCAAGCTATAAAGAACCAGAATAAGAATATATATAAAAAAACTAAAACTAACGTTTTAGCAAAAAAAGAAATTGGTTCTGAAAGTTTAGAAACAAACGAACAGGTTGACGAGCCAACAGAGGTTGCTGCTGTTGAGACCACATCAGAGCAAATCACAACATCATCAGACAACCAACCTCCCATTCACGAGCAAGAGAACGTTCCCAAAAAAGCAAAACGAGCGCAAGCTAATCGCGGTTGTCGATTGCCTACGGATTTTGAACCGGATTACGATTTTGCCATTGCAGAGGGCTTGCCTCCAGAGCGCGTCAAAGTCGAAATTGCAAAGTTTCGAGATTATTGGAAAGCCTGTGCAGGAAAGAATGCTATCAAACGTGATTGGCAAGCAACATGGAGAAACTGGGTGCGAAAGGCTATCGAGGTTTTAGAAAAAACAAAAAACACGAACAACAATGGTGGAAACAATGGAAACTTTTCAAAAGATCAAAGAACTCGTGGTGGTACCGGAGAGACAATCCGTAATCTTATCGGTGCAACACAGCTTAGTGACGCCTCTACAAGATACCGTGCAACAGATAGAGCAATGTGTAACTCTGGAGTTCCCATGGACCTTGAGAAATGGCATTCAATTGACAAAAACCCTAGAGAAACAAGCTTTAGAAGCTTATCAGACTGTTCAAAACTTACTTACCGTGAAAGCGTCTGTTGAAGACATAGCAGAGGCTCTTGATGTGCTTGAAGGTGGTTTGACAATGCAAAAAGTTTCGAATGTAGAAGCGCGTGCAAAGGCTTATATCGCAGCTCTTAACGGCATTTCACTCTGGTCTTTATTGCAAGCTGTTAAAAATCTTATACGTGGTGAAGCAAAAGGCATGTCCACAACATTTGTGCCCTCATGCGCTGATCTAGCGCAGTATTGTCGTGATTTAGAAAGCAGGCTTTATGGTGTTGCTGAGAGAGTTTTTACAGCAGTTGAAAATACGCGTAACCTAGCCTTAGGAGGCAAGCGCATTTCATTCATGAGAATAGGCAAGCCTAGTGAAGAG
>NZ_JBHIPR010000008.1:0-1235 GCF_042196145.1 Bartonella sp. AP258QHHD | reverse complement strand
CAAAAGAAGTTTGCACTCACAAATGAAACGCGTGTAATTAATAATCATACCCTTTATCGCATTAAAGCATTAAAAGACTTTGCTGATGTTAAAGCAGGTACTTTAGGGGGCTTTATTGAAAAGGAAGATAACCTTTCTCATGATGGCAATTGCTGGGTTTATGATAATGCTTGTGTTGTAAAATCTGGTCGTGTTTATGAAAATGCAAGGGTATATGGCAATGCTGCCATTGGTGGTTTTGTTTATGGCAATGCGCATGTATATGATAAAACCCGCGTGTATTTTGGAGCTCATGTTTATGATAATGCGCATCTTTCTGATAAGGTGTGGGTTTATCAATATGCAAGGGTTTATGGGAATGCAAAATTAACAGGAAGTGCACGCATTTATAGCAAAGCTGAGGTTTATGATCATGCTGTTGTAAGTAGCTCTTCAAAAATTTATGGCAAGGTTTATGGCAATGCTAGCGTGGGTGGGTATGTTAAGGTCTATGGTTCTGTTTATGGGAATGCAAAAGTGACTGGTTATCACACCATTAGAGGTTTGGTACATGGCAATGCAAGGTTAAAAAGAGATGGTTATTCATATGTCAAACAAAACTTTTATTATGCATATGGAATTCCTGAAGATTGTGAAATTTATGAAAACGATACCGTTGTAAAGATTATTGAAAATAACGCTGCGTAAAGACGCGCGGGCGCGGCGGGGGCGCCCCTCTTTCAAATTTTCCCATTCCAAATTTTATCAAATGTTTATCACATTAAATTGTGAGGGTATCTCTATGTGCAAAAAATACGAATTAACCAGTGAAATCAAAAAAATCAAACATGCTCTTACTCGAAATATTATAAACCTTTATCGCATTAAAGCTTTAAAAGATTTTGATGATGTACAGGCGGGGTCTTTAGGCGGCTTTATTGAAAAGGAAGTTAACCTATCCCATGATGGTAATTGCTGGGTGTATGATGAGGCTTGTGTCTATGGTCATGCAAGAGTGTATGACAATGCAAAAATACGCCATTTTTCTCAAGTCTGTGGTCAAGTTTATGGCAATGCTGAAGTCTATGGAAAAGCTTTTATCTCTCAATATGCTAAAGTTTATGACCATGCTTTTATCTATAGCAATGCTCATGTTTATGGCAATATTTATGGTAATGCTCATGTGAATGGTAGTGCCCGCATTCTTGCTGATGCTCATATTTATGACCATGCGCATGTTTCTTATGATGCTACGG
>NZ_JBHIPR010000007.1:0-2606 GCF_042196145.1 Bartonella sp. AP258QHHD | reverse complement strand
TGACTTGCGAAAAGCAGCTGTTCCTACATTATAGCAAAATGAGACCAATGCCGCGAATTGGCAATCCGTTAACGAAACCGTCACCGATTCCTCGACTGTCTGCTCAAATTGCTTTAAGTCTTCACAAAGGATTTCTTCTGCTTGCTTTTGGCTAATACACATGCCTTTTTTGACAAGGGGGTGACCCGCATTGCTGGTGTGACCATAACCAATCGTCCAGACACATGCCGTATCTCGATAAGCCTCTAAACGCAAACCTTCCCATTGTTTGATAAGCTCTAATCCTTCTTTCGATATCTTTCTCATCTGACGCTCCATAAAAAAAGCCCCACAAAAGTGAGGCGGCATAAAAATGTTTTCTTATGATCTCTATTGGCTATGCTCTTTGATCAGTTGCTCGACTTCGTCAACACCAAAGCCAAGCTGAAAGAGCGGCGCATATTCACTTTCCTGTAATTCATACTGACAACGCTTTTCGACAAAATCACCATTTGAATCAAACGGTATTTCTGTTGTTCGACAAACCTTATGCGTGTCATCTTCAATCCCCTCTTCTCCCTCTCCAAGCTCTTTAACAAAAACCCAATAAAAACGTGTTGTTAAAAGATTCCCTAGCCTTCTTACTGTTTCAACTTTGTCAAAAGAAAGCATGTTCAGATAATCTTCTTTGCTATTTAAATGTTCTGGATATTCTATCATCTCTCCCTCCTAAACAAAATGACGCGTATGGCTACATCCACGCGCCGCAACTTGTTCATTTCCACCATTGACGATCATGGCGGCTCGAGTAAAACGCCCATTATCCGTTGTATTACTCCAGCTACCACCCCCTAACAATGCTCTCATTTCAAACGTATTTTGCGTACGGCTTATGGGTATAGGAAACGTGCCCGATAAAAATTGCCAAACATAACCGCAACCATCCTCACAACCGATATGCGAGATCATTCGACGATTCGCCGTATCCTTATATCCACCTGAAACCTTAGAGGTTGGTTCTTTCTTGCCAACAATATGTGTCTTTTCATTGCTTCCATACATAGCAGAAGCAAACGCTTCATCACTCAGTAAAGATTTTTTAACACGCGCCATATCTGTTACATGTTCGGTATAATTACGGTTTGTTGTTATATTGGTACGATACATTGATTTCGTATTTTCACCCGTCCCTGATTGAAGATAAATATCAACCCAAAGATCTGTAGAGGGGTCGTAGACCATTCCCTCTGGTGAACTATAAGGGCGGTGATTTAAACACCAAACTGAATTGGGTAAAATATCCCCTGCTCTATAACCAGACAATGGATGACCGGAAATCGTACCAACATCCGCACAAAGCGTATGAAACCCTCCTATCTTTCGCGAATTACTCACTGTGTAATTCCTTGGATACGTAGAGTTTTCTGATACAACAATTTTATGAGAATCTCCCTCCGGTACCAAATAAAGATAATAATCCTTGCCCGCAGAAAGAGACGGCATGCTTATTCTGGCATCTACCGTATAACTTACAACCAAAATATTATGAGTTCGTGGCAAAGTTAGATAGGTTCCTTTTTTCACGGTTAATTGCGCTTTGCCTGTCGCTACAAGAAACGGTGTGGAAATTGAAAAAACCGTTAAATTGGACTGTTTCAGTAAATTGTTTACCTCTTCCGCTAGCGCTTTTGCCTGTGAAGCTACTGTATGGGCTGTTGTTGCCGTTGCTAGGGAACTCTTGATCCCTCCAAGCTCTTGTTTCGTCGTATCGGCGGTTGTTTTGGCTTCTTCTGCTGTCCTTTTCGCTCTATCGGCTACTTCCTTGGCTTTTTCGGCTTCGCTCTTGGCTTGATAGGCTTGTGAATCTGCCGCCTCGGCTTTTTTCTTGGCTTCTTCGCCTGCCGTTTCTGCTAAACTTGCTGTAAGCTTAGCACTATCTGCTGTTTCATTCGCTTTGTGGGCTTTCTTCCACGCTGCATTCGCTGTGCTTTTTGCATTTTCCACCTCACTACGCGCTTGCGTCGCATCATGTCTTGCATAACCAGCAGACTCCTTGGCTTCCTTGGCTATTTTTTGTGCCTCTTCCGCTTCTTCTTCTAAAGACGCGGCTTTCTTACCCGCTGTTTCGGCTGCCCTCTGCGCCTCTCCTGCTATATATTTTGCATTACTCGCTATTTCCTTGGCTTTTTCTACTTCATTCTTGGCTTCATACGCTCGGTCATCGGCTTTCTCTGCTATTTTCTTGGCTTCTTCACCTGCCATTTCTGCTAATCTTGCTATAGTCTTAGCGTTATTGGCTGCTTCATTCGCGTCGTAAGCTTTACTCCACGCTTCATTCGCTGTGCTTTTTACTTTTTCCACCTCACTACGCGCTTGCTCCGCATCATGGTTAGCATAACCTGCTGTCTGTTTGGCTTCTTTTGCTATTTTTTGTGCTTCTTCTGCGGCTGCTTCTAAAGACGCGGCTTTTTTACCCGCTGTTTCAGCTGCCTTTTGCGCCTCTCCTGCTGCATATTTTGCACTATTGGCTATTTCCTTGGCTTTTCCGGCTTCATCTTTTGCTTCATACGCGTAGTTATTGGCTTTCTCCGCTATTTTCTTGGCTTCTTCGCCTGCCGTTTCTGCTA
>NZ_JBHIPR010000006.1:0-31174 GCF_042196145.1 Bartonella sp. AP258QHHD | reverse complement strand
AAGGGGAAAACCCATCTCAAAGGGGAAAACCCATCTCAAAGGGGAACTAAAAAACTGTGAAAGCGTTTAACAGTGAAGAAGCCCCTAGGCTGACAAATTGGAGTCCGCTCTGTCAACCTGTCATTTGGAAAATAATTGATGAATCCCCTTGTTTTTATCCTCTTATTAGTTTCATGTACAGATGATTTTAATAGTTGCTATTCGAACAATACAATGGTTAAAATCTATCCCACGGCTCAAGCTTGTGAACAGGCCATGGTCCCGTCCACAAAAAAGTTTGCACTTTATGGACAACAAATTTTTGCTCAATGTATAAACGTACAACCCAGTTTACATCAACAAGAAGTAAACTTGATCTGGTCTGTAACAAACCATGGAAATTTCCTGCTTAAAAGCCAAAACGTAAAGGACAAGCTGTCTACAGTACACAAAGAAGATATTTTACCAACATCGCTTCCTCTTTTACATTCTTCTTCCACAAACCTCTTGCACAAAAAACTTTAAAAGCATAAACCCATCAGATCTCAAAAAAAATAATCAATGAAAGACATGATGGATAATAAGCGAATGCACCCTTCAAAAGACCATCACACAGAGCAAAATTCTCTGCCTCAAGATCTCCCTTTAGACCCTGCCGTAGAACGAGTGAGAAAAAAACTTATGGGTTTAATGATTATTTCCGTTTTAATAACGCTTTTCCTTATTCTAACCGTACTGTTTTTAATTGTTTATAAAGTGATAAAAACCGGATCAGCGCCAAAACAAACAGAGCTATCTTCCTCTCTCAGCAAAAACCCACACGTTATCCATCATACGCTCTCTCTACCGGAAAAAACACAGATTTTGTCGCAAAGCCTCTCAGAACACAATATTGTACTGAAAGTTTTAACCCCTGATGGACAAACAAAATTTATGATTTACAATTATCATACCGGTGCACTTGTCTCCATTCTTTCTGTTGAAACAACAAAAGAGAGAGCGAAGATAATGCCTCATTAAGAAAACTAACATCAATAAGCGCTGACATAGCATTCTGAAGGTTTAAACATTTTCTGCAAGCCGGCATTATCACACGCTTTACCAACTCGTGGATGTTGCCCACAATCCTTGGCGCTAGAGAGAGTTCATAAGAGCCATTTTTATTCCTTCTTATACAAATTTATCCACACGGGCTCTCCCCGTTTGCAACGTGCAAGCGAATGGTTTTTGTTGATCCAACATGGAACAAATTTGGAAATGAGAGAATTCTAGGGGTTTAGGGGCCCTCACCTAACATTCAAAACAATGAATTATTATTATAAATTAATGTGATAAGTCTTAAATATCCACCACACGGGCGACGGCGCGTTTTTTACTGTATCCCCTCACTTAAATCTTGGAAAAGAAGAAACCTTTCTGTCAACGCATTCCCATTTTAAGAAAATGACATCACTTGGGAAAAGCTAATAAACGTGCAAGAAATACCTCTTCTTGAGTGCAAAAATTCAAAATATTAATTTATAGTGATGATTTATTTTGCATGTCAAATGAGAACCTCAAATACTGTAAGATTCTCCCTTTCAAATCTGTTCGTAAAAAACTGAATCAAAATCATTTCCTCACATATCCCAGCAAGGAAATGGATGAATAAAATACCTCTTATGAATGATCAGGTATCAAAAGAAGAACTGTTGCAACATTGAAAATTAAAGCAATAACGCCCAGTTTACATCTTTTATTAAGCAAAGATAACCGATGGATTTCACATGATAGAATTCATGAACACCAGTGCGAAATGGGCATGAATACATTGAATATAAGTGTGAATTAAATAAAACAACGACATTGCGTTCTTCATAAAAGAACTGCCTCTTAAAATACACGGATGTGGTTTTCTCTGTATTCCCTCACTTAAATCCCAGCAAAGAGGCAATCTTTTCTGTCAACAGCCTTCGTTAAGTCTCAATACAGCCCCGTGAACATTCAAGGAAAGTGCAAGAAGCTTCTTGAGCATATTATAATTTACTATCATGATACCAATAACATCACCACAAGCGCTTATACAGCACCCTTCAGGTTTAAACATTTCCCTCTGCCTCATGATTGACCACTTGAGCGACGACGCATCTTCCCCTGTATACCCTTACTTAAATCTCAGCAAAGAGGCAATCTTTTCTGTCAACAGCCTTCGTTAAATCTCAATACAGCCCCGTGAACATTCAAGGAAAGCGCAAGAAGCTTCTTGAGCATATTATAATTTACTATCATGATACCAATAACATCACCACAAGCGCTTATACAGCACCCTTCAGGTTTAAACATTTCCCTCTGCCTCAAGATTGACCACTTGAGCGACGACGCATCTTCCCCTGTATCCCCTTACTTAAATCTCAGCAAAGAGGCAATCTTTTCTGTCAACAGCCTTCGTTAAGTCTCAATACAGCCCCGTGAACATTCAAGAAAAGCGCAAAAGGCTTCTTAAGTATATACAATTTACTATCATGATACCAATAACATCACCACAAGCGCTTATACAGCACCCTTCAGGTTTAAACATTTCCCTCTGCCTCAGGATTGACCACTTGAGCGACGACGCATCTTCCCCTGTATCCCCTTACTTAAATCCCAGCAAAGAGGCAATCTTTTCTGTCAACAGCCTTCGTTAAGTCTCAATACAGCCCCGTGAACATTCAAGGAAAGCGCAAAAGGCTTCTTGAGTATATACAATTTACTATCATGATACCAATAACATCACCACAAGCGCTTATACAGCACCCTTCAGGTTTAAACATTTTCCTCTGCCTCAAGATTGACCACTTGAGCGACGACGCATCTTCCCTGTATCCCCTTACTTAAATCTCAGCAAAGAGGCAATCTTGTCTGTCAACAGCCTTCGTTAAGTCTCAATACAGCCCCGTGAACATTCAAGGAAAGCGCAATAGGCTTCTTGAGGATATACAATTTACTATCATGATACCAATAACATCACCACAAGCGCTTATACAGCACCCTTCAGGTTTAAACATTTTCCTCTGCCTCAAGATTGACCACTTGAGCGACGACGCATCTTCCCTGTATCCCCTTACTTAAATCTCAGCAAAGAGGCAATCTTTTCTGTCAACAGCCTTCGTTAAGTCTCAATACAGCCCCGTGAAAACTCAAGGAAAGCGCAAGAAGCTTCTTGAGCATATTATAATTTATTATCATGATACCAATAACATCACCACACAAGCGCTTATACAGCACCCTTCAGGTTTAAACATTTTCCTCTGCCTCAAGATTGACCACTCGGCGACGGCGTGGTTTTCTCTGTATCCCCTCACCTAATCCAGGCAAAGAAGAATCCTCTTTTGTTGCTGTTTTTGTTGCTGTTGATGCATCTCCATTGCTAGAGCTTTCTGCTGTTGTAAGTGAAAGCTCAAGAGATGATTCATCTTGAGTCCGTACAGTACGTCGACGAGGAGAACGACGTATTTTTTTGACAGGTTCAACATTTTTCTCAGAGAGGCAGTGCTCTTGATCTGTTTTTTCATCCGATAGAGCCTCTAAAGCGTTTTCACGCGCATCCCCATTTTGCGCTTTATCATATTGGCCATTGCCATTTTTTTGCGACGACATTTGTAATACATCTGTATCACCCTCGACAGCATCCTTTTTTTCACCATCAAGATTTATTTCACCGCATTCTTGCCCATTGTTTTCATCACGATTTTCGTTTTCATCACCACGATTTTCATCACGCCGAACCGATTGAGACATTTGCCCAGCTGCTGCTAAAATAATACGCAAATAGTGCTCGGCATGTTGTAAATAATTTTCCGACATAACACGATCACCTGCACCTTGTGCATCACGCGCAAGGCTTATGTATTTATCGGCAATTTGCTGAGCATTCCCGCGAATTTTAACATCCGGACCGCTACTTTCATAATTGCGAGACAACGGATTAGGACCGCGACGATTATTATTGTTATTACCATTATTGTTATTATTGCGACCGCGTACCCGTCTATTTTGTTGTGGCCTCATCTTTATCCCTTTTTGGAGTGTTTGTCTTATGTGTGTCTTAATTGACGCTTCCTCATTACATTATCTTTTGATAATGCTGATCATGTTTAACATACGATTATCAAGCTATCCGCGTTTATTTCACTCAAACGAACCCTACTGATATTGATAAAAGCATATATTTTCTTGAAAATCACAAAACAGCAGGGAAATCGTAAATCAAAAATTCCCTTTTTCTCTGTCAAACAGCAGAAACCTAATGATGTTCACGTAAAATGCCAAGTGTTTTTTTTAAAATAAACCATATTTCTCTAAAAAAAATAATTATCTTGTGGAAAACAAAAAGGGAAACACACATATAACACACCCGACAAAGAAAAAATTCCTGCCAGAGAATAGTAGAAGCTTCCTTTTTTGCTCTAAAACCACCGCTCCTAAAAACGCCGATATTCTCTACCCCCTCGTGCATTTAACTCACAAGCACTTCCATCCCAACGAGTCACTGCGCGAACCTCTTTATTTTATAAATATAGCCTCTCTTCATCGCTAAAGCAACCCCTTGCGAGCGATAATCCACGATCGCCTCACAAAACCTCTTAACTTTTATAGATAGATTAACACGAAGTATTATTCAAGCCCTATAATCACCAAGAGATCAATCTTCTTTCCCAAACAAGTCAATGATACTATCAATTTTTATTTTAACCCATAGAGTTTTTAAGTTAATCACAGTTTTTATTTATAACAAATTGAGCTTAAAAACAAAATATTTAAATACAAAAAAATATCAAATTATGAAAAAAACGACCAATATGTCACACTTTTTTAAAAATCAGCTTCTTCTCAAAAAAATACCCTCCTCAAAGCCTATCAATAAGAATGGCCTAACGTATTTCCTTACTTATCTTTTCTGATAAAGAAAACTAGAATTATAAAACAAGCACATTTTTAAACCCAGCACAGCGCTTTACGCATGAAGAAGCCGTAAATGTTTATAAAAGGAATGTTTTTTTACTCATTTTTGTCATGTCTATTGACTTACACCCTCAAAGAATGAAGGTTCTCAAATCACACTGGTCTGTTAACAATGAAAATACTTATAAAATTCATACACTAAATTGATTTGTAATGATAATTCATATTTTTTGTGTTGAGTAAGAAAATTAATACCGTAGGATTTTTCATCCTCAATCTGTTTGCTGTTGAATCAATCTCTTTTTCTTGCATGTTACATGTGGGAAAACCTGCGTGGAGTAAAAACGATAAAAAGACTAAAAGTGCCTCTTATGAACCGTCTCTAAGGCTAAAGGGTTGTCGAGAGCACCATTGGGAGCGAGCAAAGTGTGAGATAGTACCGGCTTATTCTTTGTTTAAACCATAAAGATGAACTTGCTTTATAAATTTTATACATTTCATGATGGTTTTACCATTATACCATTCACCAAAACCATCACGAAATGGATTTCCCACACTCGTTATTTCCCTTAAAAAAGCGCAACAAATCCTCCTGAAACTCCACCACGCCCCCTTAAACATTTCAAGGAGGCCATCCATACCTTATGTCGCCACACCTTAAATAAGAAGTGCGATATAACAAGATAAATAAATCAAGCTGCTATTGGTTTTGAGGCAGATAGTCATTTAAGAGGCTTTTATCTTTTTATCAAAATTCGCATCCTTTTAACGTTCCCTATAAAAACTTAAAAGTAATTGCGCCTTTTGCCTGTTTTATTTTCTCTTTCATTAAGAAAACAGTCTCGTAAGAGAAAATAATTTCCATCCCCAGGACGGATCCTCGTCAAACATTGTTTTTTAGCACTATCAGAAAGCTTATCCCACATTTCACGAATAGCAAAATAGGCCTCACTTTCCAAATTAAGACAATGCTGATAAACCTCTCTTTTCATATCGGGCATAACGGAGGCAGAAATTTCCTTGCAATATACGCGTAGATCAAAAACAGGAATAACCAATTCAACGGGTGCTTGTTGTGTTACTTTTTTATGAGAAGAAAAATAACTAACCACCTTTGCAACAACAAAACACAAAAACACTATACAAAAAAGTATTATGCAAACAAAAGCAATCTTGCGATATAATCTTTTGAAATAAGCCTTTTGTCTTGCTCGGATTCTTTTTTCCATAAAGATTGTACCCTTTAATATCCCAAGAGAAGCTTTTACAGCAAAAAATGATAGAAGTATCTGTGTACACAATACAGGTTATAGCCGCAAACGATCAAGACTCTTATGTCAAAAGACTCTCTTTTTTACCGTATAATTCTTATCGTATAAAATTCTTATGAAACACTTTTCTCATGCCCTTTATGAAAAAATAGGGCTGATGATTTTCTCTCACCACTTTTAAAGACAAAGATTCTTTATCCATGCGGATCTATAAACAATTCGTCTTTGTTAAGACATGTCATATTGATTTATAAAGAATATTTATTGTTTTACATGTTGAATGAGAAACCCGAACACCATAGGATTCTCTCATCCGAAGTTTGTTTTCTATTGAAACAATCAAAACCATGTTGCTTACAAGTTACAAGCGGAGCTAGCATGTGGATTAAAAACTGTATAAGAAAGGCATATGCCTCTTATGAATCGTCTTAAGTGTCAAAGACCGTAGCAAAATTGGGAGCTAGAAAATACAATAATGGTGCGGGCTTGCCTCTACATAAGCGTAAAGATGGGAGTGCTCAATGGATTTACCGTTATTCACCACACAAACACTTCATATATAAAATCTTATACGCCTTCTATTACCGCCCCCTCAAAAAGCAGTCGCTAAAACAAGATTAAGAGATTATAGATGTAAAACTCCTAACAAAAAAGAATGGACTTTCTAATCGAGATCAACAAACACTGTTAAAGACACATTTGCATTTTTGACCATGCTGGCATGTATGATAATGGCCCTTCAAATGCGCCACCATTTTATGCTTCACCTCATATCATTCTCCGTCAAACAATCACAAAGATTCTTTAACTATTCAACGCCCCCCAACCAAAGCAAAGAAACCGAAACCAGACGCCTGCATTTTTATTTGAATCTTCCCTATTGGGATAAAACACACAAGAATTTAAAGATTTCACTGCAAAATGAAATCACAAAATACAATAATGAGAAAAATATCCAAAGCCATCTCAATAACAAATATATAGCGCCCCTGTTATTAGAAAGTAAAAAAAGCCGCACCATTTAAAGGCGCGGCTTATGAATAGAGATATAACTAAATAAAATACAAAAGAAATCAATAATAAATACTTATACACAAAACGTATAGTATTGCAAGCTTTTTAATTATATTTATAAAAATATCCAAAAAGAGTATAAATAATGATACATTCGTATTGAGGAGAGCTGTTTATAACAATACACTTTCTAAAATAAAAACGTATCAAATAAATCAAAATACTTTGTAGCTTTATCTCAATATAATCCATGAAAAAACACACATGATTTAAGTCCATAATTATAATAAGACCCGTTCTTTTACGCTTGTAAAAGCTGGTTTTTCTTAACTTACATTCACCACTTCAAAAGATGAAGATTCTTCACCCAATCTGATTTATCAACAGCCCAGATTGCAGTGGGGTCCATTTGGCTTTCTCACATGTGATTGATTTAAACTTAAAGCTCAACAAATAAGCCTGCCTTAAATATTTGCCACGCCCTTTAAAAAACACTTTTTGTATCATGGAAGCTCTTACAAAGAGACTTGCCTTATATCATCACACCTGAAAGGACAGTCTTTACAGCATAAACAGGATAAGACAAATCAACAACCGCTTGTACAATCTTGTCTGATAAGAAAACAAGTGAAACGTTAGCCTTCAAGCCTGCTCCAACAGTACAGCATTTCTCTTCTTTATAAGAAAAAACACAACGATACGCATGATTTTTTTATAGGCATTTTTCTGCTTTTGTCCTTTTGGCAATTAACATTTTCTTTTTATGGGATTTTTAACAAATTAAAATTGCGAGGATCTGCACTTTTTCTCTTTTAAAAAAGCGTAAAAACCGCAAATTATTTATAGAGTTAAAATCATCAAACGCTCTATCCAAAAGCTTTTTAAAATGATTGCACGATTTTTTATCTTTTTAAAGCTTCTTTTGCCATGCGTTTCTATTTGGGCATGGCTCCTTGCTCTGTAGGCTTTAAAAACTTACCCTTAGATTTCAATATGCGCCCTACTCTCCCCAACAACGCATGATCAACTTATCCAGCAACAACGCTTCTCTATCAATTTTTACCATTTTTTAACATCTCAAACAGAGTGCAATTCCAATCCCCACCGAAGATATAAATCAGGTTTATCTCATCTATAGCTTCAACCCATACATATTGTTATGATCACTCTTTTCTATTTTTCCTTATCTAACAAAGAAGAAATCTCTCTAGAATGCTCAACACTGATGTTTTGAGTAACACTACTGTGTATTTCTAGCGGCTTATGTGCTGTAAATTTTGAAATAAAAGAGCTGTAGTCTATTTTTGGCGCCTCGTATATTGGAGAAAAAAATATGTCTCCAACGGACGATGATTCTGTTTTAATTTCTGGTGCGCTCACAAAACTGTTTGGTGTCGTTATTCCACCACTCACAACACTATTAATACTGTCTTGCTTCTCTTCTTTCTCATTTTTATTCTGTTCGACATTGATAAGATCTAGAGCATTTAATTTTTTTTCTAAAGCATCCATGCGCTTTGCAATTTTTGTAATATCTTCATATGCTTTCTTCAACAATGCGTTTAAAGGAGCATGTCCCATTCTTCCGCTAGCATAAAGAACCACACGAATACATTCCGGATCATCAATATCAGAAATAGAAAATGGAAAAAGTGCCATTATATCCCCCTTTTTGATAAGCTAAACGCGTATTAAGGCATTTGCATCTCTTTTTTCGTTGTACGGCTCTTGCATTTCTCAGACAACCTCAGACAACCTCAGACAACCTCAGAAAACCTCAGAAAACCTCAGAAAACCTCAGAAAACCTCAGAAAACCTCAGAAAACCTCAGAAAACCATATGAAAGGCTTTAAAAAAAATTTCCTCATCGAAAATTTTTACAAGGTATTTTTTTAGATTATACTCTGTTTTCCACCTAAAATGTTGACTTTATCACCTGATAATCAGAGAAAAATGCATGTCACCTTGCATGCTGTATCAACCTTTCCCAAAAGGACAAAGCCCACACCGGTCTTTAAATAATGGCAATCAATAAACAATGGTTTGTCAACAATCTGGCTTCTTATCTAACAGATTTGACTTGGCTTCCCCCTTCAAATGCATCCTTGTAATGTATCCCCTGTCCAGAGTTATTCTACAAAAAAATGCTGCGTTAGGAATACGCACAGATGAAAAACACCCCATGCATAAAATTTTAACCACATCTCAAACAATGGTATTTTCCAACACAACGGGATAAACTATTGTCTTATAGATTTTTCTCGTATCACTCTCATCCCGTTTCAAGAAGTTGCCTGATAAACACAAAATGCCATCTCAGAGGGTTCAATGCCTCACCATGTACTACAACGCATCGCCAACCTGCTGCTCTTGCCAACAGTGCACCCATTTTGAAAACAAAGAGTGGCTTTTTTCCTACACGCTTTGCCAAAAAAGGGAGTGCTCCATTTTGCTTTTTCTCGCTTTAAATAAACATATCCGTTGACCTCTTTCCACCACCCTCAAAGGACAAAGGTTTTAGCCCCACATCGGTTTGTAAACAATCCAACTCCTCTGAAGGAGCTCCATATCTGCTCATTATTTATATGATTCACTTGCATAATACTTAACCAAGCAAATCCTCCCCAGAACAGTTGCTAATGTATTAAATACTTTAAGCTATCTTACTGATATCACCAGCTTCAATAATAGTGTTTTAATGACGGTATTTACGCTATAATAGGATAAAATTATCTAGGGGCTTTTTGTCATCGCACAGCAGCGGTTTAAACCCAGCACTTGAAACAATGGATCACGATACCACAAGAGAGAGGCATTTGGGATAAAATCTTTATTCCTCAGCAAAAAACGCCATGAATAAAGAAATTTGTTTTGTTCTTTCCCTACCTTTAATAATCACTGTCTTGATCCTCTAAAGAACAATAGGTAAACTCACCTTTAGGCATCCAACAAAGGCAGCACAAAAAATAAAAGAATAAAGAGCGTTGAGTTTTTTTTCTAAAGCGCCTCAAAACTTTCTGCACAATATATTCTATAAGACTTTATATTCAATAAGACTTTTTTTCATAACAAACATTTTGCAAGCATTTTTATCTTTCTCTCACACAGCTTTCATTCTCAGGCTTTGACAGCATAAACCACCGCCACATTGACAGGACGTGTTTCATCTCCCCCTGTTTTTTGCAACAAGACCTTATGTTCATGCTCTCCCGCAGGACCTGTCAACAAATTTTTATTGTAAATTTGAGCCAGATTTCTATAATATTCACCGTGATTCATATCCCAAACTACCTTTTCAATCATTGGATAACTATGCTGGTGGTTACCTGTTGAATCTGTTTTTCCTTCATGGGTATGAGATTTAAAAGACTCTTCTTGTCGGCTTCCCAAGCGACGTCCTTTATCAATTTCTTTTCCACTATCGAGCCCCCGTAAAAACATTCCACGCAAATCGGGAACATTGAATGTTGTTCTCCCGTCTCCTTTTCCCCATGTTTCTCCCAAAACAGCAAAGAGATTAGCATAGTTCCTTCGCGAATATTCTTTACCATCACACAGTAACCATCCAGAGGGTATTTTTTCTGTAGCAAAAGTCCCAATAAATCCAGAAGAAAAAGTTTCAGGCAAAGGAGGAAAGGGCGGAATTTCAGGAAGTTTTATAGTAGGATTGGTTAAAAACCAGCCATCAGCATTTTTTCCGGCAATATCACGCGTATAGACGATCTCATAAAGCCCCCCCTTTTGAATTTCCCCGCCCTTTAAAGGCATAATACCCTCTGGCGTTGCCATATAAGTTGGTCGTGGTAGCAATTGATTTAAAGAAATATTTGTTATTCCTCTGTTGACGCCTTGTGCTTTAAAGCGCACAACAATGCCATCCATATAAGTCTCAAAAAAAGACTTTGTTGCCAAACGAAGTGACGTTCTCTCATTTTTCACATCGACAGTAAACTGTGTTTCAATCCCGCCCCCATTATCCAACAAATATTCTTTGATGCGTTGCATCATAGCGCGAGCACTATCATTGACTGTGCTTGGCGGTTGCCCTTCTGCCCAGTTTATATTCTCGTCGACATAAGCATTTTCTGATGCAACAATTGACCAATCATAAATCGAGCTCATAGAAGATACTCTTTTTTCAAAAAGGGAAAACGAGCAAAAAATGAAGAAAAGAAAGCCGCAATTTTATTTTTAGATGCCGGCATTTTCTCCATTTTCATTTTTTCCATTTTCAGGCCTATTTTGTCATAATCAACATGCAATAACTTTGTTTTCGCATTGACATAAACAGCTTCAGGGTTCACACGCAACACGTCTTGCGCCATAACGCCCTGATAACGTTGTGGATTTCCCTTATAATTAAAGGTATAAAGTGGATATCCCTTTTTCTGCCCCACAGGGATAATATTTTCTTTTGCTCTCACATCACAAAGCCCTAAAATTCCTCCGACCAATCCAAGTACTTGCTGCGCATCACGCAATGGATCTTTTGTCACAGAAGGCATTGTCGTGGATTTTCCTGAAGTCGTTCCGTAATTTCCAGCAGCCTGTGTTCCTACCTGTAACAAACTTTGCAATCGGTTCCAATCTTGATTATCTTTTTCTGACCATTTTTGGCGTTCAGCATCTAAGACATTTTGGCGGTTTATATCTTGAATCATACCCCCTTTCAAAGCATTGCTTTGCGCATTACTCTGTCCTTGATAATAGCTATTTGCTGCATTAACCTGATCCTGCTGAGAGCGATCAATCATCTGGTTCGCGTTCATCATATTATTAATATCTTGATTATACTGCTGTACCGCAGCATTTGTTGCCAAGGCGCCTAACTCATCGGCCAGCACACCAGTATGAGCGCCAGAACCATAACGTCCTGCCCCAGACATAGATTGATTAATCGCATCAGAAGTTTTATTCAGAGCATTTTGCAATGCAGTATTAAATTTACTATTGCTTCCAATCCAGCTTCCCTTAGCCATACCGGAAAGATTTGTAGCGCTGTTGGTTGGTGCATTCAACCATTGCGTTACCGTTGGATTGTTATAGAGCCCAGCTGCTTGTTGTAAACCAGTTAGCGCATTTTTTGTCATATTGCTAAGACCAGCGACTCTCTCTCCCTGATAAACGTTTCCGCCAATTCCTTTATTATAAAGTCCAAGCGCGTTAGCACTGGCTTGTTTAAGAATATCAGCAGCCCAAGCGGGTGGTGCATTTGTTTGTGTTGTTGTCTGCACTTGAGGTGTTTTTTTTCTACTCATGAACCCAGAACCTTTCTATATTGAATAAGATTACGAGAATATCCGTGATGAGCGAGCTTTTTCGCCCATCCAGTTCTTCCAAACATGTGCATTTCGTCCGCATTGATTGTTCGCGCCCATTTTTCGACTTCATCAATCAACTTGACCAATTTCAGCCCTCCTTCTCCCGCAAGATCTGAGAGAACGACGCATTTTTTTCCCGTATGGGTTATTTCAACTTTGGTAATTGCAAAAGCACTAAATTGGATTTTATTTTTTAAGACCAGCCACAATTGTGCTTGTCCTGTAGCGATTTCTTCAGCAATTTTTTCCAGACAAACATCATCCGGAAAGCGCTGCGCATATTTTTTCAATGCAGCATTGAGTGCCTCTTGATAGGGAGCTATTTTTCCCCATGGCCACTGCTCTGTCAGATGAGCAGAATATAAATCTTGACTCTCAAGCATCATAATTTTAGCTCTTTTAGCTTTATCATTTCCCTCATTTGAGCAATACGCATCCCCATGCATACTTCACGCATTCCATGCCCCCCGCACAATAAAAGAAAAAAAGCCCCATCATCCCTTTGTCACAACAAAGAGGGAACTTTTTTCTTTATAAAAATAAACCATGGTGCAGCCTATTTTTCCTTTATCGCAGAAAAGCATGAAACATAACGCACCACCTTGTTCTTCATATTATAAAGACACAGCTTATCGCATTGTGCCTTTGTTTATAAAGGTTTGGGAAGCCTATGGGGCATTTGTTCTTTAATAATAGAGGCTTGAGCCTATCGCATGGTATTACAAAAGGGCATGCCTATCGCATGCCGGCCCGCGTCAATTCCACATCAAATCCAGTGACATGAGTCCAATTCACCCCTTCAGGAATACGCAATTTAAAGCGATAAAACCGTGCCCTTGCACGACAGTGAATTTGTCCAGTATTATAAGAGGGCTGTTTTTCTGGCAACCAAACAGTTTCCTCTTCAAGAGATTGTCGAAAGCGCATTCCCACAGACAAATAAAACTTTCCACTATTGACTTGAGGCATAATATTTTTCACCCGTGTTATCATGCCATTTGTCTGCCCCATTTCTTGTGATGTCACGACACAAGCCATAGGACCCCCAGAAAACGAACCCAGTCTCCCCTGTTGATCAAATGCCCCCAGAATAGGCGATTCATTTTTCCAAGCTTTACTATCGAGAGAAAAGGACAAATCGTCAATATTCTTAGTCACAAAATCAAGACCTTCTAGGGTTGTTCCTGCTAAGAAAATAGGCAATATCATTTTGATATCGACGAGAGCTTTTGTCCATTTTTGCAATCCCCAATCATAAATGAGCAAGATACGTTTATGAAGGTTCTCATCAGAATCAACCATCCAATAAACACGATTATACACCCCATCGATAGCAGCAGACAGAGTGTACAGATTATCCTTCCTTGATTTTGCGGTCATCGTTCGATCGACTTTTTCGAACCCAATGGGTATAATCTGTCCCTCATTTGTTATTTGATAAAACCCGCCCTCATCGGCAAAGAATGCTAAATCGCCTCTACAAACAATTGATTCAGCATTTTTTGCGCCTCGTTTATCGTGGATTTTTTGGAAACTAAAAATAATCTTAGAGCCAGGAATAAAAGAACCAGCATAGATTGCAGAACGCATAAAGATAATTGGATTTGTTGTCTCCGTTGCCCCTTGGACGAATCCGCCATCAGGAAAATCTTGATAATCACAACTTTTTTTTCCCACGGTCCAAAATTCAGCATCATTTAATCCAGACCAATGAACCCGTCTTGGATTTTCGGTTAATTTCATCAAACAAACGAAATCTCCCCAGATTCGAACAATCCCTGCCTGTGGTGGATTTCCTCCTAAATTTCTAAATGTTTTATCATGATTAATATCAATCACTTGTGGTTTATCATTGGCATTCACAGCAATGATAAAATCACCAAACAAAGCAAAAGACCACGGAGCATCAACATTAGCCAGATAAGGTTTTCCTTTTTGGCTAATATCTTTCCAGTTCATTGTTGTATTATCAAGTAAGTAGATTTTATCTCTTGTCCCGACAATAATAGAAACCCCATTTTTTGTTTTAACCGCAAGAGTGCCTAAGATTGGCTCCGGACAAGGCTCTGATAAAGGTTCAAAACTTGGCATAGGGATATAGGAGCCATCCGCCGGGAGCACATTAACAAGTTCATTGGTAAAAATTCCATTGATATCCGCCACATCGGGTCGATAATCAGCGATTGGGAAAAAAGCCATCAAGACCCCCATAAAATCTTTGAAGAGCCCAGTGCCATTCAAAACACCAAGGCTTATTGATAAAAAACCACAAAAGCCCTTAAAACTCTAAAGGCATAAAATTCAACAAAATAAACAACCTTAGATTGTCTAAAGCACCAAAAAAAAACGATACCATAAATAATAGCCACCCCAGCCATCCACCAGCGCCAAACCAAAATCAACTGCCCGCAAAATCACCCCCCACAATGACGGGGGAAAGAGCCATCAAAAGCCCCCATAAAATCTTTGAAAAGCTCAGTGCCATTCAAAATACCAAGGCTTATGGATAAAAAACCACAAAAGCCCTTAAAACTCTAAAGGCATAAAATTCAACAAAATAAACAACCTTAGGTTGTTTAACGCACCAAAAAAAACGATACCATAAATAATGGCCACCCCAACGCCATCCACCAGCCCTTCACCATCAACACCAACGCGCAAATCCAGCCATAAGTGACAAACCAGCCACCAGTGCCAAACCAACCTTCAACGCCAGCCATAAACGATTTGAAATGAACTTTTTAAAAACGCATTGGGCGAATCTTTGAAGAACCTTTTCGGCGCGATGTTTCAATGCGCAAAGCTTGAAGCTGTTCTTGAAAATCTCTGAAAGAAACGGCGGCATATTCAGGATCTTTAAGAATATTTTTATAAAGTTCATATTTTGCCCGTGCTTTAATAAGATCAAAAGCATAAATCAACCAAGGGTTATCATCCTCTTTCAGCTGTTCATCAGCAAAATGAACAAGAGCATAAGAAAGCTGTACAGTTTCCACATGTTCTGGTGTTGGAAAGAGTCCTATTTTTTGATCAAGGTAGGTATAAAAGAATGGCGTTCCTAGCGCAGGATGCATACCATATTGTTGATGCAACACTTCCAAGGGCTTAAAGAACAACTTTGTTGGTGTTGCACTCTTTGTTACTAAAAAGACACCCTCCAAACTCTTTTCTGCTTCAATAAAAACCCCCTCTTCTTGCCCATACCATGTTTTACCACTTTGTGTTTTAAACGTCCTTTCTCTTTTTTCATTAAAGAAAAAGGGTTCGCGTTCACACAAACGCAAAGCCGTAAAAATTGAATCTTGAATTTGCAGGGAATATTCCGCTGTTGTATCGTCAATTTCATCTTGAATAAGCGCGACCATATAAGCAAAAGTTTTAGAATGGTCTGAATGTGTAAGGTTTAGATTTTGGGGATCAGTGGATAAAGTGGTCATAAGCCTGTCCTTGTTTCTGGAAGCATTTTAAATTTTTCCCCCAACAGATCCCTCTTGTTGGGGGAAGAGAGCAAGCGTTCGCTTTAAGCTGGCGCTCCATAAGTTGGAATGACAATAGTGCCAAAATCCTGAGCCCCTTGCGTACTCCCTGGCAAGGTAAAGCAAGTTTTTTTCATACCAATAATGGTTTTTGCCGCGACCCCGAATTCTCTTTCATAGTCGAAGAGTTCCTCCACCAATTTATAGCGTGTCGCCCCTCGATCTTTACCAAAAGCAATCACAGCACTCTGCGCACCAAGCAGAACAGCCCGCCGCACATTTGGTACAGCTTTGTTAGCGGTTCCAGCTTCGACCCCTTCGGTAATATGTTCAGCTTCGCGCAAAACCACACCATTATACATGCCCAAAGACCCATCATAGAGCGGATTTTTGATACGACTTCCACTATAGATTGCCTTAGTAATGTCGAGCCATTGCCCCGCATCAGTATTGGTTCGCAATTGTGTCACTTGGGTTGGATGAAGATAAAGCACATAAACATTTTCCCCATCGATCCGCACAGGTCTAATTTTAGGATTTGCCAATTTAGCCCGTTCAACTGCTTTATCAATCAAGCTGAGATCAAAAACATCGTCTTCTTTTAAGTCCTCATCTTTTGCTTTATCATTAGGACGTACCACACGTTTATTGGTTGGTGCCGTTGGCGCATTAAACCCATAATGAACTGGTTTAAGGGTAATCGTGCGTCCTTCAAAGTTAATTGTTTTTGCGGTATACCCGCAAACTTGAATGAAGAACATCATACTCAGACGATCTGCATACCAATCAACCAAACCATTTTTTGCCTCGGTGCGCAAATCATGGAGAATTCGTTGTTGATCAATCGTTCCCTCATTTTTGACACGCACAGCATGAACGAGTTCATTAATTGCCAAGCGATCATTGAGAAACTGTAAAGCTTCTTCATTGCCTTCCAATGTCTGCCCTTCGCTCACCCCATCGCCTAGCAACTGCACACGCAAATTAAAGCTAATAGCATCCCCACTTGCTTTCGTAGTTTCATCTTTTAATTGTACGATACTGTTTGAATCATTTCCAATCAACGGCGCAATTGGAAGTGCTTTTGAGACTTCTTGGTTTAGTAATTTAGACCATGTGCGCACTGCCATTGGGTCATTAAGTCCGATATAAGTTACGGTCATTTTATCCTCTAAAAGTTTTCTTGACATAAAAAAACCCGGCAAAGCGCCGGGCGCTCAAAACACCACATTTCATTTCAGATGGTGAATAGGTTGTTCGTGAGTTTTATCTAATTTCTGTTAGCGTCTGCCTCCTCCTTATAAGAGCTCTCCTCACCACATCCGTGCTTTGAGAAATCCCCCCGCATTCTCCTGCGCCAAAAGCCTCTTAACATTCCCGCAAAAAACACTCCCCCGCATTCTCCTGCGCTAAAAGCCTCTTAACGTTCCCCGCAAAAAACACTCCCGCATTCTTCTGCGCCAAAAGCCTCTTAACATTCCCGCAAAAAACACCTGCCACATTCTTGTTTTTAAAATTCTCTTCCCCCCATTAAACGATTAAAAGCGGCTTTATTTTTAGGATCAGCAACCCAAGCGCTAAACTCTGCTTCTGACATTTTATCAAGCATATCCAAAGAAATCGGCCCATTTGGCGTCAAGCCGTTATAAGCAGCAAGAGTACGTGCAGAATTGTGTCTTTCCTGTAAATTTTCACCCATGTTATTGGGAACATTTGTGTAGCCAATTTTTTGTGCAATAGAGTAAATCACTTCAGCCGGATTTTGATTTTTTTGCGCACAATCGCGCAAGATCTGCTTCAACTCATCACCAATTATCGCATCAATATTTTGGGGATCTGCCATCTCAGGATAGAGCGAAGCACAAGCTGCCAACTGTTTAGCCCGCGTTTCATAAATAAAATCAGCTGCTTGATCAAAATCATGATGCTTTTGTTTAACACTGGCAACAGACTGCTGAAAAAATGCATGCAACTGTTCTGCTTCGCGAGCAAGAGAAGGCTGTTGTTTTTCATGTACAAGCCCTTGTTTTTGGAGTGTTTTTCCCAACCATTGCATATAGCCCATAAAGTCTTTTTGCGGATCTGGTGGAACATCTTCTCCCCCTTGAACCTCTTTTCCAGCCTTTTGCGAAGAGTACTGTTGTTGATGCACTTGCCCTTGAAAATTATCTTCAAGAGTTTTTTCTTCTCTTGCAATTTCACCATCTTCTCCCTCTTGTGTTGAGACCAGAAAATCTTGTTTCAATTGGTTTTGTTCTGCCGGCGTTAAGTGTTCTTGATCCATGACATTAGCCTTCTCTTTTTTTAAACAATAAAATCAAATTTTTCAGATAAAACAGCCCATAAGCACTTATCCCCTCAATGTTCTCCCATCATTTGAGCACCAGTATTCCCCCCAATGCTCTCCACCCCACATGACGGCAAAACTCCCCTCTCCACCCTACTTTTCCCAACAGTCCTGCCCTACAAAACAGGTCTTTTAAGAAAAGGGAGCCCATGCACTACGAAAATCGATAAGCCCATTCTGCGCTCACCATCCCCACCATGTTTTCACCCCACATGACGGGCAAGCCTCCCTCTCCACCCTACTTTTCCCAACAGTCCTGCCCTACAAAACAGTTCTTTTGAGAAAAGGGAGCCCATGCACTACGAAAATCGATAAGCAATTTATGATATATGGCGTTTATCAGAAGTCGCGCATGACAAAGCGTCCTATTGTTGAGCCTTTACTGTCTGCAACATCTGCATTATCTGCTCTGTTCCCACATTACCCCCCATCTGCGCTGAAGCATTTTGCTCTTCTTGAAAAGAGTTTTGCGCCTTTATAGCGATTTTATGAATAAGTGAAGCCGGTAAAGGCGAATAGCGTAAAAGATCGAGCATAATCTCAGGCGTTGTAAAATTTTGCATCAAAGGAAGCAATTGCATGATCAGTGCAAAAGTACGCTCTTTTTCATTAAGACTTGTTGGCGCATCATCCACGACAATATCATATTCCAAGCTTGTCACCATTTCGCGTGTCAGCGGCACATACTGGGCATTTTCATCACCAGCAATACGCACCAACCGCCCATCGGAGAGATAATTTTGAATAAGATAGAGAATAATTTTTCCCTGTCGTTGCCGATATCGACGCAACCCATCAAAAAAGGAAGCCAAAAGATTAAGTGACGATTGTCGCCGTTGTTGTTCAAGAATGCCAGGCTGATTGACAGCTCGCGTCCCAATAAATTCAGAAGACAACCCCGTCACCTGTTCGAGAGCACTCTTTGCTTCATTAAACAATTGAAAAAAACCTTGCGGAAATTGCGCCACGGGTTTAGGTTGGATTCTTCCGCCAGACACAGCCCCACTTTTCAACCAAGTAATGCTATCGGCTCTAGCCCAACTCTCGACGGCTTGTCGATCATCATCAAAAGCATCGCGTTCTGCCATAATGCCGCCTTTTGATTGGCTATTGAGCAAGTGCATTACTTGACTAAAATATTTGTTTGCCCACCGTTGCGGATCTTTTGTAGGGCGCACAATTCCGTAAAACTGTCGGCTTAACTTATCAAAAGTACCGGTAATACACTCCCATCCCAATTGATTGGGTGGAACCAAAGGCTTATCAGGCGCTTCAAGCAGCTTTCTACCTAAAAATGCCCGTTTGACAATTTTTCTGTTCAACCTTGTTGCCTGGACATGAGGAAAGGTTTTGCTTAAATTTTGGAAATCCTGCTCTGAATAATCGACAAACTTTCCACTTAGAGGCTCGAGAACTTTATAAACCACCTCGCGTTCAAACCAGCGACATTCTACCAATGTCACCATTTTAGGACGTTGATAGCCGCTCCCCTCTTCTCCTTGATACCCCCTCTCGGACTGATAACTTTGTGTCATCCCATCGCTGGTTGAATGTAAAAAGCTCTGATGTTTAACCCAATCAGCATTAAGGTCACTCCAATGAACATTGGGAAACATTTCCTGCGCCACAGCAAGGGGTTTTTCATCAATATACCATAAGCGTTGAGCATCAATAAGATTAGGCTTGACAGCACTTGCATCCCACACCATTTTCATCGGGTCTAAACGTGCAATGATTGGTTTTCCTTGGGGATCTTGTTCATAATCAAGGCGTGTATCTGTCCAGCCCATACCGCAAATAATTGCATCTTGAAAAGCATCGGAATCTTCGTATTCGCCATCGGCTTCATCGCGAAACCATTCGGCTGCTCCTGTCAGAATCTGATTAGCAAAGGCTGCGCCTTCTTGTCGTGGAATAAATTGCACTTGCCTTTTATTATTGCGCTCAGCCCCAATCACGGCATTAATTAAAGGCGCAATACGGTTAAAAGTCATCACCGGCCTGTTTTGTTCGTGCAAGACAGCCAAGTCTTGCTCATTCCATTGCCGTCCATTATAAAAATCGTAATCTTCCTGGGCATTTTTTCGCCATTTTTCGACATGATCAATATCATCCTGATACCAACCCACGAGTTTTTTAAAGAGAGCTTGATTTTCAAGCGTTTCGATTTGATTAAAAGAAGAATCTGTAGAACTATTCATTAAAAAGCCATCCATGAAGTTTGAGAATGGTGAAACGAGCGATAAGGTTTTTTTCGCGCTTTAGCATTTGGTTGTTCATAAGCCACACACATCAGTCCAAAGGCATCGGCCCCATGGCTAGCCCAATCATGTTCAGCCCCTAGTCCGATATTGCGCTGTTCGTCGCGCTTTTCATGATACCAAGCAAGCGCTTTTCTGCCCGCACATGTCGTTTCACGATTAAACCATAGTGCAGGAAACAACCGCCTTACGGCTTCGATACGCATTTTCACAGCGCCTGTTCCTTGGTTAGGAATTATTTTGGTTTGAAAACCGGCTTGTTGAAGGGCACTTTCAAAACTCACATTATAGACACGATCTTTTGTTGCGCCATCATGAGGCAAAACCATAAGAGCCTTTTCATATCCCCTTTGAAAAACCCAGCCCACATGCTCTGAGAGAGGTTGTCCTTGGGCTTCATAATAATCGAGCACTCGGATTTCCCTTCCAACAAATTGCGCCACCCACAATGCGGTAGCATCGGCCTTTGCGCCTGTTCCCCCGATATCCCAAAAGATTCTCACCTGCATCAAAGGATCCCGTGGAACAGTGGTAATCCGCCCTTCCATTTCGGCTTCCAGCAGGCATTTCTGATAATAAGCCCCTTGGACAGCTTGGAGATATTCGCCTTCCCAAATATGGTTATACTGCTCTGGTCTTTGCTGCAAATCGTCCATTCGATCACGATTGAGTTTTTCAGGAAATTGCGGATTATCACGCCAATTGATTTCCACCCCTTTGATATGAGGATTATCGACATTTCGGAAACGTTTTTCCACGGCTGCATTTTCATGGCATGGGTTCCATGTGACCCATAATTCTGCATTCCAATCTTTTCCTTCTTCGCGCAAAGTTGGAATAAGTGTTTGCCAAGCAGTTTCTGTCACGGGCTCGGCTTCATCGACCCAACAAAGGAAAACGCGTCCCATTGATTTAATACTTGCGATATTGCGATCAAGCCCAGCAAACACATAGACAATCCGTCCATCTTTTGACTTAATATATTTATCGCCGATTTCATAATAGTCTTGTAAAAAAGGATAAGACTCGATAGCGCGTTTAATTTCCTCCAAAGAACTTTCATTAAGAGAATTTTGAAATTGCCTTGCACAAAGAATAATCCCGCGTTCTCCAGCCATTCCATGGCGATATCCCACCACAGCCGACATCAAAGCAAAAGAACGTGTTTTTCCAGAACCCCGTCCTCCCCAAGCGGCTCGCACATCTGCTTTTCCAGTAAAAACAGGAATAAGCTTTGGAATAAGAGCCACTTGAGCCGTTTTCTGCTCAATTTTTTGAGAAATTTTCTGAACAGTTGTCATTATAAATTTTCATACTTTAGCAATAATTGCGCTGCACCCTTTTGCTTATCCCAAGTTTAATGATCCCAGAGCAATTGAACGAAAAGAGCAATTGAACGAAAAACGCCCTTCTCAAAAGCAGCGCTTTATCTTTTCTTCATCCTAATATTCAATAAATTTCACTTTTTTGCATGAGATCCCCTTGACCCCACCTATGCGCCCCAAGCCCCCAAGGCACAAAAGCCCCACCCCCTCAAACACCGCGCCTGTCATCCCCCAACCACAAGCAAGGTATCCCCCCAACCAAATCATAGCCTCAGCACATGGCTCTCAGGCATATCCAAAGCCCAACATCCTCCAATATCATGCCTCTCAAGCATCACCAATCCTCACACTTTATCCCCCAAGATACCCCCACCAAAACACATGCATCCCGCAAGCATAACACTTCTCTCAAGTTTCATGCCCCTCCCCCATCAAAACACTGTTCCATATCCACCACACAAATACCCTGCACCAAATTCCCTCCAGCACACGGGGGCCCTTACGGCATCATTCACCAAAGCCCCTTCCCAATATCACGAGCGCCTACAAGCACGATAGCCTCCGCTTCAATCCCCTCAAGATAGGCAATCACCAAAGCAGCCCCCTTGCAAGACATCACCCCACATCACCCACCTCAGCCTAACATTTTTCAATATCACAAGCCTCAGTTATCGAGGTATCACACTTCTCTGGTTCACTATTTTTTGCATTCACTGGTACAATCTCAATACGCGAAACTGTTTTTGATATCTCCACACCTTCAATAACGAGAAAAAACCAAATCTTCACCAGATGCCCAAAACAGCAAATATCATCAAGCACTCCCCAACATCTTTCAGGTATCGCGCCCCTCACGCATCGCCATAAAAGCATCTTGCCGGCCCCTCTTCAAACAGACCACCCCAGACGCCATGTACCCCCAAAAAACACCATATGCACCGAAGTCTCCTCCAGTCCACGTCCTCATGCTTCCCCCACCAAAGCTTAACAACGTCACAGCTCACACGCCTAAAGCACACGCCCCTCACCGCAATTTCAATCATAAGCTTTCAGACAAACATCTAGCATCCCCGTTCAAAGACAATATCCCTTAAACATCATGTGCCCAACCCAACATTTTCTCGTAGCTTCAAGCCTCAGTGACCAAAGGATCAAGCTTCTCCGGTTCGCTATTTTTTGCATTCACTGGCACAATCTCAATCCGCGAAACTGTTTTTGATATCTCCACACCTTCAATAACGAGAAAAGACCAAACCTTCACAAAAATCCAAAACAGTAGATAACAACCACACCCCCTAAGCATTGTACCTCTCGGGTATCACCTCTTCAGCACACGCCCCTCTGTCATCGCCCATAAAAGCCGGCATCTCGACATAGGAAGCCCCAATATCTCCCACCGAAATATTCTGCTCTCCAGTAAATGCCCAAACATCACAGCTCCTTCTTCAAACCTTAGTTATCGAAGTATCACACTTCTCCGGTTCGCTATTTTTTGCATTCACTGGTACAATCTCAATACGCGAAACTGTTTTAACCTGCCCTTCTCCAGCCCCCTGAAGAGGCAACACTTTTGCCAGCAGCGAAAAAAAAGGAACAGGATTATTCAACGCATGATACTGAAGATAAGACACCAGCCCATCTTCACCATAGTGATATCCAGCCTGCTCCGCCGCTGTCAAAAGAGCTTCATTAAATCGCTTTGTTGTTTTATTTAAAGCCCCTTTTTTCCGCCCTCTTCGACGTAAGGGAAGACAATGTTCATCTACCATCATCATGTTCCTTCCAACTAAAGAGAAACCAAAACCTCAAACACAAAAAATGACATAAAAATCAGCAACAAAATTTGACAAGCATTCAACAATTAAAAAAAATGGGACACACCCAAAAAGATAAGAGCCCACATAAAGCCCAAATCCTCCGCATAATTTTACAGATTCACATTTTTACGCTTTTACATCATTACAGAACGCAGCCAAACGAAACGCTCAAATCACTACCCCGCACCGTTCTGTAAACACGGGTCTGCAACAAGCTGATGTCTCGTCTATCAGATTCCCCTGCTGATTATTTCATATAGCTATCCCACACTTCAAAGAATGGTGTTTCATCAAACACGCCAGATAAGCTCTGATCTACAATTCGACTTCAAAAAGCAAATTTTCCTCTGCTGAATAAAGCTTCCACCCCGCACCGGTTTTAAACTATCATCCAACCTTTTACCCAATAAATTCCCCTACTAACATCAGATTACCGCCCCCAAACATCCCTATTTTACACTATAACCGTATAGCAAATCTTTTAATTGTTCTTGCCAATCCCTTGAAATTACTTTATCACTCAAAGGATATTTTGATCGTCCACGCAACGATCAATAAGGGATAGTAAAGCCCTAAGCTCTAGCGTAAGAATGAACCCACTTTGTGGGTGTCCCGGGATTCCGGGAGTTTTTGCTATGTCCAGGTGTGATAAGCACTAAAAGCAAAAATGCTGACTAGAGCTCAGTACTTTACTACTCCCGGAATACTCATGCGAGGGCGCTCGCAACCGGAGGGGAGCTTGAAGTGCAAACTAAAAATCCAGATTTCGCACTTTTTTAAAAAGTACCCAATCTTATAGTCTTTGAAATTATTTTGATTTTTCTTGCCAATCTTCTGAAATTGCCTTATGAATTGATCTGTGTTTTTGATCGTCCACGCAACGGTCAAATAGGGATTTGAAAGCCCGAACGCTCAGTACATAAATTTATCCCGCTTTGCGGGTATCCCGGAATTCCGGGAGCTTTTGCTATGTCCAAGTGCTTGTCAGCACTAAAAGCAAAAGGCTGGCTGAGCTCAGTGCTTTCAAACTCCCGGAATACTCATGCGAGGGCGCTCGCAACCGGAGGGGAGCTTGAAGTGCAAACTAAAAATTCACATTTTAATGACATTTCAATAGGTAAAAGAATCCGTCACAGACGCATTTCAATGGGACTTTCTCAAAAGGAATTAGGAAGCCATTTAGGTGTCAGTTTCCAACAAATCCAAAAATATGAAAAAGGTTTAAATCGTGTAAGCGCGGGGTGTTTGCTCGAAATTGCTAAAAAACTAGAGGTTCCTATGAACTTTTTTTTATGCGGACCTTTTAACAGCAGATATTCCCACAAAAGAACATGCCTTACACCACGATCAAGATACCACCAGCGAAAAAGAATACGCCCTTTTAAAAAACTTTAGAGAGCTCCAGCCGAAAAAACAAAAAGCAATTTTGTGGTTAATTTCTGATTAGACAGTGGTTAATTTCTGATTAGGCAAAAGCGCATCAATCGACATCCGTTGCCAATATCCCCCTCTACCTAAAGCCTTGCCTGACTGATATCACCACATCTCAAAAAACGGTTTACGGCACCGGTTTACGACATCATAGGATCAAACTTCAAAATAGGATAAAAACACCAAAACCTTGGAAAAACATCCCCACCCCTCTCACAGAATTTTATCAAGAGATCTCTTCTGATTTAAACGCACAATTCCGATTGTATCATTATGATACCTTTTTACATTTACCTTGTCAAGTTTTTATATTTTTCTTTTGATACTTTTGTGTTTTTCTTTAAGGGAGCCACATCCCTCAAAACACCTTTCCTGCAAAATGCCCCTCATACAAAACACAATGTCTAAAACAACAAGAGCTAAAATAGGATTTCCCCTCTAAATAGGCTTTCATTGTATTGCTCATTCACCCACTTATTAAAAAAACACCTCTCAATGCTTCTCACACCCATTTCACGGATATCCCCCATACAAATATAGACGCAAATATAATTGTTAAATTTCGCATAGAATATAAAAGCCAACCACAGTTTTTATCTCTTCACATCTCTTTACACATCAGCTCTGCAATCTGTTCACAGCTATTCCAAAACTCTTCTCTCTAGCCAACACACGAACAGCACTCTTCATTTCCCTCCATTCACACACTCTTCACCTCCCCAATCCTTCTCACCCCTCGACACCATGACAATATATTGATTTATAAGAAATAATTTAGCATTATTGATACTGATTAAGAGTTCCAAACATCGTAAGATTCTCTCATTTCAAATCCCTCCCATGTTGAATCAATCAAAATCACTCGCTTGCACGTCAAAAGCAGGGGAGAGCCCGTATGGATAAAAAACGATTAAGAAAGGAATAAAATGGCTCTTATGAACCGTCTCAAGTGCCAAGGGCTGTATGCCAAGGGCTGTAGCCAACACCCACGAGCTAGCACAAATATAATGATAGTGCCCCGGCTTGCTCTTTTATGAAGCGTAAAGATAGGGGTGCTCAATGGACCTATCATTATACCATGACAAAAAAATGCACAATACACAAAGCACAAATCCTCCGCATCATTTTACAGATCACCGTTTTTACGCTTTTACATCTTTACAGAACGTAAGCCAAATAAAATTTCCACATCACCACTCCGCACCGCTCTGCAAACACTGGTCTGCAACAATCTGATTTCTCGTCTATCAAATTCCCCTGCTGATTATTTCATATGGTTATCACGACACCTCAAAGAATACCGTGTCATCAGACAAGACTGATTAAGCCCTGCCCTCAAATATTCTCCACACACTCTTCTCCAGAAAACGCACTTAACACCCCTCTTCATCCCAACTTTCCCCGCTCCATTCACAAACGCGTCCCCTAGTTCTCTGACCACATTCCATGCCATGATAAAAGCCCACACAAAGCACAAATCCTCCGCTTCATTTTACAGATTCACATTTTTACGCTTTTACATCTTCACAGAATGCAGCCAAAGGAAACTCCCAAACCACCACGCGACAATTTGATAAAAACAAAACACCTTTCCAACAATCTCAAACAACAGATTTCTGTAAAGAGTTCATATGAATTTTATTGTTTAGATCTGACTATTAGATTGGCATATAGAGCCGTAGAACAGAAAGTAATTTTCTATAAGACAGAAACGATAAAAGCGCTATATAACTGAGACAGAACATGAAAGATTGCAAACAGATAAAACGACATCTTTCTTCGTTACAACACTGAAATTGTAAACGAGACGACGGATAATTGTCATCTGAATATGTAATTTTCACATCTGCAAATTTTTATTGATTAATTTAATCCCAACACTTCCCCTGAAATACATTTCTTCATTATCTACTTCTTTGAGACAAACCGGCAAAGGGGTTTCATCTATTATAAGTGCGAATATAATAACGCGTTACTCCAACCTCATCATAAGAAACCATAGACAAGATACCTGTCTTTATTGGCGTTATTTGATAAGTCAAAATTACACCATTTTGCTGTTTGTTTGGTTGATCTGTATAGATCACGTTATATCCATTCCGTCGCAAGAGATTAATAAATACAGGAGTAAAGTTGTCTTCTGTTTTATTTTTTTTCACAATAAGTGTTGTTGTAGCGGGCGGTAAAGGTTTTTTAAGATTACGAACAAAATCGTTAGCAATTAATTTTATATCATCTTGCGTAATATTTGGACTGACATAACTTGATGAATAATTATTGATAGATGCACAACCAGCCACCAAGACAAGAGGCAACGGAAATAAATATTTTGACATCTTAACTCCCCTATAAATTGTATTCTCTTCTGAGAAGCTCCTACACCAGAAATAAGAGCATCCTTTCAAAGAATAGCCTTAACAACATACTGCTTTACTATCAAGCATTAGTTAATCACTTTCTCGCTTGTTTAAAAAACGACCACCATCTCTCATAGTACTCAAAGCTTATGTTTAAGACACAAAATATATATGTTAAAAGTACGAAAAAACACATGTAAAGCATATAGTATATGTATACTTACTTTCATGGTGTGTTGCATTACATAAACCAACGCACAGCACCCTTCATTTCCCCTCCATTCACGAAGACACTTCCCCCAATCCTCGCACCAAATTCCACGCCCCCAAAAGCCCAAAGTGACAAAAAACACGCACAATATATAAATCCACAAATCCCCCACTTCACTTTTACAGATTCACATTTTTACGCTTCTCCACATTTACAGAACAAAGCCAAGGAAAGGTTCACCACCCCGTACCACTCTATAAACAACGGTCTGTAAAGAATTCAAATGCTTGCCTAGCAAGTTTCCACCACTGACCACTCATTCGTTTCAGATCACCCCCTTCAAAAAGCGGTGTTTTTACCTCATGAATAAGATAATGAGCGAACCGTCTTTAAAAAAAAGAAACGGCATGGGGATATCAAATATATCAATGGTCGTCATCAACTGTCGTGTTAAGGGGTGTTAACTCTTTATTTTTCTTAATTTTTACAACGCCAAGAATTCCCGTGGAAATAATTAATGCGGACATCGCTAAAAAAGAGCTTAACAATCCCACGAGTGCCAAAAGTCCAGCAATAAAGCCAGACATTGCTTCCGCAGAGTTTGCTAAAGTTGAAAAGGTTCCAAAACTCTTACCAAAATCTTCACGACGAGAATATAATTGAATAGCTGAGACTAAACCAATATCCACAAAGGCACCAATAAATCCTAAAACAAATGCTAACACGAGAAGGAATTTTAAATAAATTTCTGCAGCTAAGGGCATAACAAACAGAATAACCCCATAAAGAAGCCAAAATATCATGAGCTTCAACGATGTAATATTTAATATAATTTTACTATATAACAAACCACCAACAATAGTTCCAACAGCCATGAGAGAAAAAATATAACTCACAAAGCTTTCCTCTCCCCCCACAAAAAGAACAAAAGCTGGAATTAAAAATCTTAAAATAGCACCCGTAAAGAGAATAGCAAACGACGAGCTAACGAGCGTAATAAATAAATTATTATTTTCTGTAGAAATATATTTAAGATATGAAGCTGTTTCTCGATAAATTTTTATAAAATTGAATGATTTATTCTCGCTTGAATTTAAATTCATGAGATTAAATAACATGATAATAGATATAAAATAGGTAAAAAAATCAAAAATGAGTACTGCCGATTTATTTGCTAAAAAAAGCAGTATGGAACAAACCAAAGGGCCAATGACGGCTGCCGTTTCCATGATAATTTGAGCAATGCTATTGGCCTTTGTAAGATCTTTTATTGAAAACATTCTGGGAATAGCAGCTTGAAAACTTGGTTGGAAAATACTTCTTCCTATCGTTGTACATATTGCTGCAAAAATAAGAACAATGATATGTGCCGTACCTGTTATATAAGTTATAAAAACAAACAATGAAGCTAATAATCTAACAACTTCACTTAAGATCATATTTTTCTTCAAAGAAAAATTATCCGCTAACCAACCTCCTATAGGGCCAAAAAAGAGAAAAGGGATAAATCGAAAAAAATACACAAGACCTGTAAAAAAGGTGTTATCTGTTAATTCTAAGACCAGTAAAATAAAAACAACTTCATAAGCATAATCACCAACTTTGGAAATAAAGAGAGAACAAAAAAGAGCTAATGGACTCTTTTTTAAAAACAAATTCATATCAACCATCCGATATTAAACTTTTCTACACTTAAAGTTACACTTCCTTCGATACAATTGGTGATATGAACTTCAGAAGAGTCTTTTATTCTAATAAATCGCTTAATAAGTTAAGTGAAAATTTTTAAAGAAATACTCCTCTTGATATAAGCATTTACTCTAATATCAAGTAATATCTTTAAAAAAGAAAGAATGTAAAAATTATGAGATCACAATCTGCTATATTAGTACATTGACCTCCGCCCCACGTTTCAAAGAATGAAAATTCCCAACCAGCACTAATCTACAATCCCACAATAAAAAGCAACTTTCCCCACAAAATAAAGCTTACACCCACCCACGCCTCAAACGACAGCACGTCATCAGGCTCGACAAATCAAGCCCTATCTTCTTAAGCCGCCATCCTTCACGCATCTCTTTGCAACACCCGCCTTACCCACACTCTCCTCTTATCCATGCGGACTCTCTTCATCCTCCATTCCTCCTTTTTCTCTCCCATCACACACTTAACAACTTAACACCCCTCTTCCTCCCAGCTTCCCCCTCCATTCACGAAAACACTTCCCCCCAATCCTCGCTACCACATTCCACGCCCCCAAAAGCCCAAAGTGACCAAAAACACGCACAATATATAATCCACAAATCCCCCACTTCACTTTTACGGATATACGTTTTTACATCTTTACAGAACGAAACCAACGAAAGGTTCACCACCCCGCACCGCTCTATAAACAATAGTCTATAAACGAACCCAGCTTTTTGCCTAGTACCCTTACAATTTTCAGACACCCCCCCCCTCAAACGACAACACTTCATCAGGCTCGACAAATCAAGCCCTATCTCCAAAACCGCCATCCTTCACGCATCTCTTTGCACCACCGCCTTACCCACACTCTCCCCCTATCCATGCGCACTCTCTTCATCCTCCATTCCCCTTTTTCTCTCCCGTCACACACTTAACAACTTAACAGCACTCTTCCTCTAAACTTCCATTCACGAAGACACTTCCCCCAATTCTCGCACCACATTCCACGCCCCCAAAAGCCCAAAGTGACCAAAAACACGCACAATATATAAATCCATAAATCCCCCACTTCACTTTTACGGATATACGTTTTTACGCTTTTACATCTTTAAAGAACAAAGCCAACGAAAGGTTCACCACCCCGCACCACTCTATAAACAATAGTCTATAAACGAACCCAGCTTTTTGCCTAGTACCCTTACAGTCTTCAGACACCCCCCTCAAACGACAACACTTCATCAGGCTCAACAAATCAAGGCCTGCCCTCAAATATTCTAGCTCTTCACACCCCTTCAAAGAGCAGTGTTTTATGGCATAAATAGAATAGAAAATTTTTGATTTTTCTTGCCAATCTTCTGAAATTACTTTATCACTTAAAGTGTAATTTTGATCGTCTACGCAACGATCAATAGGGATTAAAAACCCGAAGACTTGACACATAAATTTATCCCGCTTTGCGGGTATCCCGGAATTCCGGGAGATTTTGCTATGTCCAGGTGCTTTGGCACTAAAAGCAAAAAGCTGAGTCAAGTCAGTGTTTTTAACTCCCGGAATACCAATGCGAGGGCGCTCGCAACCGGAGGGGGGCTTGAAGTGCCAACTAAAAATCCACATTTTATCGACATTTTGATAGGCAAAAGAATCCGTCATAGACGCATTGCAATGGGACTTTCTCAAAAAGAATTAGGAAGCCATTTAGGTGTCAGTTTCCAACAAATCCAAAAATACGAAAAAGGCTTAAACCGTGTAAGTGCC
>NZ_JBHIPR010000005.1:0-3034 GCF_042196145.1 Bartonella sp. AP258QHHD | reverse complement strand
ATTAAGCGTTCTGTCATGAGTTTCGTTTTGTAGTCTTCATATTTGCTTGTAGGAAAACCTTTTGCTGTCTTACTGAGTACGCTGTAGACATTAGATGCAGTGACTTTACCCAAGCGCGCTTGAAACCACTCTGCTGTCCTTTGTTCCATTTCACACCGCCGTTTCTTGTTGAGTTGGCGCATATTCGATATCTTGTATAGGTGCATCTAATTGCTCTTGTTGTGCTTTATTCATTTGCTTTCGTTGCTTTTTTTTTCAAAGAAAACAAAGCGGTTTGTGCTTGTTTAAAAGACATATCTTTTAGATTTTTTACTCCTATGAAAGAGAGAAGCCTACTTTCTTCAGATTGTGTTTTTTTAATTAATTCTTTGATTTCATTCATCTGTTCAGAAGAGATACCCGCAAGAAGTGTTATTCCATCTGTATCGTCTTCTTTTCTTGCAACATTAAGAAGCATGCCTAAGAGATATCTACGTGCGTAGCTTATAGTAGAACCAACCGCTTGTGTGTTATTTTTGCTTCCCGTAGCATCAATGGGAAATGTTCCTTGTGTTGATATTTCATTGCCCGATATATGCTTTAAAGTCATTTCTACAGTTATGTCATTTGAACGCTGGTCTTTGATACGAGAGAACAAGGCAAAGTGATGTTTTGCAAGAGGTTCTTTAATAGCATCAATATATTTATCAAGCGTTGTATAGAGGCTTTTAGTATGTGTATTAATGGCATTTTGTTCGATATTTTTATATTCCACTTGTATAGTAGAAAGATCACGGACAAAGTTTTGGCGCTCTTGTCGTTTTATCTCTTGTTATCGCAATTCAAGAAGACGCTTGAGACGATCCATATCGACATCATTTTCTAAAGCTCTTTCTAAAATAAGCTCCATAGCTGTAGGTTTGATTTCACAATCGTTCGTTTTTTCCACTAATTCCGTTTGTGTGGTACTTAGTTCACTCATCTTGATTTCCTCCTATTTGAGCGCAATTCACCCGTGGCGTGAATCACGCATGTGTTAAAAGTTGGTTTGGTTGTTAGAGTTTGGATTTTATAGGCTGCATTATGTCTTCAGAAATTATGGTATCTACATAAGGCTCGTCTTTATACCCAGAGATAGTGATACAAAGTTCACCTAGATTGTGAGTATTTCTCACAACTAACTGTGCACACAAGGTAGGTTTAATTCCATATTTATACATGATTTATTTTTTCTCGTTTGTTGTGATACGGCTTTCTCCGCAGATCTCTGAATCTCCGTAAATTTTTGCGTCGCCATAAACTCTTGCATTGGGATAAACAATTGCATTTCCGTAAATCTGTGCGTTTTCAAAAATGCGACCACCACCATATACTCGGGCGTTATTATAAATTTTTGCATTGTCATAAATTTTTGAACCCCAAGTAACACAAGCATTATCGTAGACCCAGCAATTGCCATCATGAGAGAGATTGCTTTCATTTTCTATAAAGCCCCCAAGGTCCCCAGCCTTAACATCATCAAAATCTCTTAAAGCACGAATGCGGTACAATGTATGGCAACTTACAATATCGGTGGTTTCATTAGTCAATTCGTATTTTTTCACCATGCTTTTTCTCCAGTGGACATGACGTTATCGCCATCAATATCCGCATCACGATAAATTTTTGCGTCGCCATAAATACGTGCATTACCGGAAACTGTTGCCATTCCATAAACTTCGGCAAAACCGTAAACATGTGCATTATGTTTAATTCGTGCACTACCATAAACTTCAGCATCATCATAAACTTGAGCATTATCGTAAACGCAAGCACAAGATAAGACGAATGCATTACCACCTACCCAGCAATTACCATGATGCGATAGGTTGTTTTCATGTTCTATAAAGCCGCCTAAATTACCTTTTTTAATAACTCCAAAGTCTCTTAAAGCGCGGATACGGTGAAGAGTTACCCCTTTAAACTCAGCTTTCTCATCAGTAAGTTCGTACTTCTTTTCCATTAGTTTGCTCCAGTGGATATTCTGCTATTGCTGCCAATCCAATCTTCACAACGTAAATCCGCATCACCGTAAATTTTTACATTTCCGTAAATGTGTGTATTACCGCCAACTTTTGCATTTCCATAAACGCTTGCCTTATCGTAAACATATGCTTCATAATAAACATGAGAATTGCCATAAACATGTGCATGATCAAAAACTTTAGCGTCACCGTAAACGTATGCATCACCGTAAATTTCTGCATAATTGTAAACTTTTGCTTCATCAGAAACGAGTGCATCTCCATAAACCCGCGCATCACCATAAACATAGGCATAACCGGAAATATGTGCATTTTGATAAACACGAGCATTATCATAAACCCTAGCATAATCTCCAACCCAACAATCGCCCCCATGACTAAGATTGCCTTCCTTTTCAATAAAACCGCCAAGGTCACCTTTTTGACATTTCCAAAATCTTTTAATGCACGTATGCGGTAAAGCGTGCGTCCGCCAACTTCATCCATTTCATCAGTCAATTCGTATTTTTTTTCCATGATTTATCCCCCCTACCTTAAAATAGCGTCACTTCCATAAAATGCTGTATCGCCGGCTACTATGGCATTACCACGAACTTTTGCGTTATTATAAACTTCGGCATCATCATAAACCTTCGCATTTTCAGAGATATATGCATTTTGATAAATACAAGCATTGCCTCCAACCCAGCAATTATCATCATGGCTAAGATTCCATTCACTCTCGACAAAGCCTCCAAGGTCGCCTTCTTTGACATCATCAAAATCTTTTAAGGCGCGTATGCGATAAAGCGTTATTCCATCAATTTTGATTGTTTCATCAGTGAGTTTATATTTCTTTTTTATCATGATAACCTCCTCTTAATGCATGCTTTGTCTTTTAAGCTCTTGAGACAGCACACCAATTCCTTTTGCTGTGATTTTTGCGCAAGGAATGACTTTTTCTATTCCACTTGCGGTTTGAAGTGTGATAGTTGGACAATCCATAAGTTTCTTTTGGATTTTGTCTTGATAAGGAAGCAAATTTCCACCTG